>JAHDPS010000308.1 GCA_018434225.1 Bacillota bacterium | reverse complement strand
ACGACGGACGTGACAGGGGTAGTGACGCTGCCCGAGGGCGTGGAGATGGTGATGCCCGGGGACAACGTGAAGATGGACATCGAGTTGATATCGTCGATAGCGATGGAAGAAGGATTGAGGTTCGCAATACGCGAGGGCGGCAGGACGGTGGGCGCCGGCGTCGTGACCAAGATAACTGAGTAGCCGCTCAGGGCCTTTCTTGCTGATATTGACAGCAATTCGGGGCTATGCTAAATTGAAGGGGCGGCTGTGCGGCCACGGCCGTGAAACGGGGGATATTAGTTGAGGCAGATAATCACTCTCGCTTGCGGTGAATGCAAGCGAAGGAATTATACCACGATGAAGAACAAGAAGAACGACCCCAACCGCCTGGAGATGAAGAAGTACTGTCGGTGGTGTCGCATTCACACGGTTCACAAAGAGACGAGGTAGCGAGGCAGATCGCGGTTATATTGGTTGATCCCGCAGGCCCGTAGCTCCAATTGGTAGAGCAGCGGACTCCAAATCCGCGAGTTGGGGGTTCGAGTCCCTCCGGGCCTGCCATTTCAATGTGAAAGGGCGTGAGGGCCCGCATGCGTTTCAACTTGAAGGAGAGCGCGGGCAAATTCGCCAAGTACCTGCGTGAAACCAGGTCGGAACTGAAGAAGATAATCTGGCCCGGCCGTAAAGAGACCATCGTGTTCACTTCAGTCGTGGTGGTTTCGGTGATCGTGGTATCGGGCATTATGTGGGTCATGGATATGCTGTTCAGTTCAGCGGTGGGCTTCATAATTCGGTAATCTGGGGGTGGGGGACGCGGGGGAATCTTCCTGCCGGTCCCTTGTGTTATGGAGAAAAAGTGGTACGTGGTACATACGTACTCGGGTTACGAGAATAAGGTGAAGGCCAATCTCGAGAGGCGCGTCCAGTCAATGGACATGCAGGATAAGATATTCCGCATCGTGGTTCCCACCGAGGAAGAAGTCGAGATAAAGGACGGGAAACGCAAGATCACCAAGCGGAAGGTGTATCCCGGCTATGTGATCGTCGAGATGGTTATGAACGACGATTCCTGGTATGTGGTCAGGAACACGCCCGGTGTAACGGGGTTCGTCGGTTCGGGGTCGAAGCCCCTGCCGCTGCAGCCCTCGGAGGTCCGGTCGATCCTTCGTCAGATGGGCATCGACGAGCCAAGACCGAAGGTGCATTTTGAAGTCAATCAGAACGTCAAGGTGGCGTTCGGGCCCTTCGCCGGATTCATCGGAACTATCCAGGAAGTGAATGCTGACAGGCAGAAACTCAGGGTGCTGGTTTCGATGTTCGGGAGGGAAACCCCGCTCGAACTCGATTTCATGCAAGTCGAAGAGCTCGAATAGGGAACCGCCTCGCCGGGCGCGACCCCGGGGCGTAGTCGTAACGGGAGGAAGAATTCAGATGGCGAAGAAGATTTCGGCTATTGTCAAACTCCAGATCGTCGGAGGGAAGGCCACGCCTGCCCCGCCCGTAGGACCGGCACTTGCGCCCCACGGGATAAACTTGATG
Organism: Bacillota bacterium; assembly: GCA_018434225.1. Classification (GTDB taxonomy): domain Bacteria; phylum Bacillota; class Sulfobacillia; order JABLXB01; family JABLXB01; genus SM1-B181. Next base: position 2,088 of record JAHDPS010000308.1, on the reverse strand, counting down.
CAGTTCTGCAAGGACTTCAACGATAGGACCGCGGACCAGGCGGGCACTGTAATACCCGTGGAACTCACTGTTTACGATGATAGGTCGTTCACGTTCATCACGAAGACTCCGCCCGCCGCCGTGCTTTTAAAGAAGGTTCTGGGTCTCGAAGCGGCCTCCGGCGAGCCGAACAAGAAGAAGGTCGGCAAGGTTTCCAGGGTGAAAGTGCGGGAGATCGCCCAGATGAAGATGGGGGATCTGAACGCCGGCAGCATCGAGGCGGCCATGAGAATGGTCGAGGGTACCGCCAGGAGTATGGGTATAGAGATAACGGATTGACCCCTTATGGGGTAATGCCGCCGACGCGTGGGAGGATTTAATCCGCCAACACCACTAAGGGGGTAGGAGCAATGGCATTGCACGGCAAGAAGTATCGGGAAGCCTCGAAGATTGTTGACGAGAGCAAGCTGTACGATCCGCCGGAGGCCCTCGAAATCGTGAAAAAGACGGCCACGGCGAAGTTCGACGAGACAGTGGAATGCGCCGTAAGGCTGGGCGTCGATCCCAAGCACGCGGAGCAAATGGTGAGGGGCGCGGTGGCGCTCCCGCACGGGATAGGCAAGAGTATCAGGGTGCTGGTATTCGCCAAGGGCGATAAGGCCAAGGAGGCGGAAGAGGCGGGCGCCGATTACGTGGGTGCCGAGGACCTGATCGAGAAGATCAAGGGGGGGTGGCTGGATTTCGACCTCACGATCGCGACTCCGGACATGATGGGCGCGGTTGGTAAACTCGGCAAGACCCTCGGGCCGAAAGGCCTCATGCCCAACCCCAAGACGGGAACTGTCACATTTGAAGTGGGCAACGCGGTGAAGGAGTTCAAGGCGGGCAAGATAGAGTACAGGACGGAGAAGGCCGGGATAGTGCACGCGCCGATAGGCAAGGCGTCTTTCGACCTGGTCAAATTGTCGGATAACTTTTTCGCGCTTATGGACGCCCTCGTCAGGGCGAAGCCGGCGGCCGCGAAGGGTACGTACGTGAAGAGCGTCACGGTGTCTTCCACCATGGGTCCGGGCGTCAAGATCAATCCGCTCACGGCCACGAAGACGTCGGAAAAATAATACTCGAGCCGTAGACAGCAGGTGCCTGATGGCATAATGGCGATGCCGCCTGCCGAGGTGGAGAGAATCTCGGGATCTGGTGATCCGGGCCTCCGCGTCTGCGGGGGCCCTAAGTTTTATTGCGAAGGAGGTGTAGGTTTGCCGAATAAGAAAGCGCTAGAGGAGAAGGGGCGGGCGATCGAGAGAATCAGGGATTCACTGTCGCGCTCGCGCAGCGCAGTCCTCACGGACTACCGCGGGCTGAACGTCGCGCAGGATACGAGATTGAGAAAGACCCTGCGCGAGGCCGGAGTTGAGTACAAGGTCGCGAAGAACACGTTGATCAGGATAGCCGCCCGCGACGCGGGGTTGGAAGGCCTGGACCAATACCTGGAGGGGCCGACCGCCATCGCGTTCAGTTACGACGATCCGGTTACGCCGGCGAGGCTGTTGATGGGCTTCGCCAGGGAGAACCGGCAACTCGAGATCAAAGCGGGGCTTCTCGACGGGAGGGTCATAGCGAGCGACCAGGTAAGGTGGCTCGCGGATCTACCTTCGAGAGAGGTGCTTCTGGCGAGGGTGGCCTGCGGGATGACCGCGCCTCTCACCGGGTTCGCCAGCGTTCTCCAGGGCACCATCAGGGGGTTCGTGTACGGGCTGGATGCATTGAGAAGACAGCGAGAATCAGAGGCCCAGGCGGCCGCAAAATAGGAGGGTTTACTGGATGTCTAAGGTACAAGATATTCTCGAGATGGTTAAGGGCATGACTGTGCTCGAACTCGCGGAACTCGTGAAGGCGTTTGAGACGGAGTTCGGCGTCAGCGCCGCCGCGCCTGTGATGGCCGCCGCGCCCGCGGCCGGTCCCGCTGCCGCCCCCGATGCGGCCGCCGCGGAGCAGACCGAGTTCGACGTGATTCTGACGTCGGCCGGGGACAAGAAGGTCCAGGTCATAAAGGTAGTACGGGAGATCACCGGTCTCGGGCTGAAGGAATCGAAGGAAGTCGTGGACGGT
>JAHDPS010000013.1 GCA_018434225.1 Bacillota bacterium | reverse complement strand
CCAATCTCTAGTTCACCACGTCACTAGAACGCGGTAAACTTGTCGGCACGCATCCTTTTCTGCTCCGGCGGCACCCTTTCAAACCCGGGCACCGGGACCATTGCAAACACACGACCCGGGTACGCCTGGGCCGCGATGATCGACCCAACGACGATGGCCCCGGGAGCCTCGGCCTCGATGGCGTCCAAGACGGCTTTACCCGCCTCGTCCGCCACGAAGTCTGTACGGTACAGGTCAATACCGCCCGGCAGAGTCCGTACATACGACTCCACTGGTCGGGCATTCAGCAGGACTCCGGAAGGCTCGACCGTGAATACCTCGTCGTCCTTCTGGAGTGTTACGGCGTGGGGCGTCGTGTTGACATACACAACACCATCAATTAGGAGTTTTTTCATCGTTTGCACCTCCGCAGCTTTATTGGACGCTCCAAGCCGCCTCGTAGGCGGACTGGTATTCTCGACAGGCGAGAATTGCCTTCCGCATCAGGCCCATCCGCCTCATGATGCGAAGGGCCAGCGCCTGCAGGGGATACTCTCCTGGGCTACCCAACACAAGCGGCAACGGAATATGCCGCCCAGTGGCGTACTCAGCGCACGTATAGTACGGCGCTTCGTACAAGGCTTCGGGAGACACTTCCACCCATCCGTTCTCGGGGCAGCAAGCGGTGAGCCGCGTAAACCCCGAGACAACAGAGGTGACGGACTTGACGGTGTAGTACACATCGTAGTACACATCTCTCATCACTCTCATCACATGAATCCCCTCCATGCGCTTAATGCCCGCCGGCAATATTCCGCTCCACCCCCAGATTCAGGGGCGCGCCCGTACTTTAAGACCACCCAGGCGCCAGAAAGCGGGTGGTAATATGAGGGGCGAACAGGTGTTCGCCCCAAAGCCCAAAACAAATGCCCGTCAGGTTGCCCTGATGGGCATTTACTTGGGTACCCGCGAGATCATGTCCCGCAGGCAGTATTGAGTTTTGGATAGCGCCACCGATCATGTCAGCGACGCAGCAAGGCCCTTAGGCCCGAAAAACTGTAACCAAATCTCCGGACAATCGTCCGGGGAGAACTGGAAACACCACAAGCCGCTCAAGAGCGGCCACCTTTAGGCTACCACAACGGCTCGGGAGATGTCAAGCAAAGTTTTCCGCGATTTCCAGAGAACCCGCAAATCGCTTGTAGAGCCGAAGTCCAGTCGCAAGCTCCGTGTCCCAGGTGAATCTGGCCGGCTTATCCGGGGAAACCCCTCTCGCGATCTCCTCTGCCTGGGACCTCGACGCGCAGACAACGAGCAGCCTCATATCGTCAGGGACATACTCAACCATCTCTTCGCACCATACGACATCCCCAGGGAACAAGCGCGGCGCCAGAATCGCGTAGGCCGTGGCTCCGATCCTCGCTTGAGCCGTGACCGCATCATGAGGAGCCACCTCGTACTGAGTCTCCGGCCAGAACCGCCTCATCGCAACATATAACT
>JAHDPS010000353.1 GCA_018434225.1 Bacillota bacterium | reverse complement strand
GGCCCCGCCCGAACCGTGAAGCCTAAAACGATCCGCCCGCGAAATAGTAACCCGCCCATTTGTTATATCAATAGAAGGGTCTCGTCCGAATCGCTCCGTTATCAAGAAGAACCCTCGACCGGAAAGGGTTGATCCCACGGATGGTCCGGTCGTGAAACACCCGCTCGTAACCCGGAGACTCCTCGAAGTAGGCGTTTAGGTCGGGCAGATCCTCCCGAGTCCAGAAGCCATCAATAACCGTCAGGCCAAGCAGAGTGATGTAGATCCTCGAATTCTCACATGACGTGATATCTTTCGGATCACCCTTTCTGTCAAACCGGAAGACCGCAAACCCCGGATCGGCTCTCCGCATCTGGCGCCAGACCCCGGGAATCCAGGCATCCTCCTCGTTGAATACGGCTATCTCGTACGGCAGCCGGAACTCATTTCTTCTGGCTTCCCGCATTATCCAGTTCTTCCTGAACCATACGACGTTTTCCCCTACCACGACTTCCCGGTTGGGTCCACCGTACGCCACGCCGTAATAGGTTCCCTGAAAGCGCACGATGGCGAACGATCTCAGGGGCAAGTATAACTGGCGTTGCATGACCGAGACTACGGCGGGCATTGTCTTGAATCCCCCGTAGACGGATAGGGCGACTTTTTCGGTCGTTCCCGGGCAGGGCTGTGACATGCTGCTACCTCCTGTATCTGAATGGGGTTTCCTATCAGGCGCTCGGATCGGCAATCTGATTCGCCACCGAACCGGCGTATGACAATCAACTGTCTGCGCGGCTTCTTGTGACTACTTCGTGAGTCTGAGCGACAGCAGCTTCGGAGTGGTTACCTGTTGGTTTGAGTCACCCTCCAACTGATTGCTATCGTTGCCTCCCCAGCCGCAAACGCGGCCGCCAGAGATAACCGCACCCCCGAATTCTCCCGTGCCCCCGTTCCTTAATGCCACTACATTACTCAGCCCCGGGATCGTTGTGGGTGACGCAATGTTGCTGCCCGCGAGACCAAGATCGCGATGCCCGTTCGCGCCCCAGGCCTTGACCGTCCCGTCATTCATCAGCGCAAGGCTGCCGTCCGCTACACAACTCAGGTCCTTGACCCCTGTGAGTCCCGGGACCGTCTTCGGAGTCAAACTGCTGACATAATTACCTAATCCTAATTGCCCTTCAGTGTTCCGTCCCCAGGCCATTACCGTACCGTCCGCCAGGAGCGCTAAGCTGTGTTTGTCCCCCGCGGCTACCGATATGACCGATGTGAGGTCTTTCACCGCTACGGGAACCTTCCTTCCCACGGTGGTACCATCCCCCAGTTCCCCAGAAGTGTTATCCCCCCAGGCCATTACGGTGCCGTTCGCCAGGAGCGCCAGGCTATGGCTTCTGCCACAGGCAACCGCCACCGCATGCTGAATACCGGATACCTCAACCGGAATCTGTCTATTCGACATCGTATCGTCACCGAGTTGTCCCTTGTCGTTTTTACCCCAGGCCATTACGCGGCCGTCGCTGACCAGAGCGAGATTGTATTTCTCGCCACAGGCAATCTCTACAACGTCAGTCAGGCCCTGAACGGAGACCGGGATGAAAGACTGAGTCGTGCTGTTGTTGCCGAGTTGTCCACAATCGTTTATTCCAGTGCTCCGCACCGTACCGTCAGCCTGGAGCACTATTGTGTGGCGTCCACTCGTCGCAATCTGGGTCGGATTGGTTACGTTGATCATCTTGGTTGCGAATCTACGATCTCCACTGTTGCCATAGCCAAGCGCAGCACCCCCTCCAACCCCCCAGATAGCGCCGTCTTCCTTGATACATAAGGTCGCGCCCGACGCACCGTACTGAAGATCTCCGCCTTGAGCCAATCGGTCTGTGCCGAATGCACGTTGGTTCGATAACACTAGCGTCAGCACCTCGCCGGCCACCGCATTCCTCATCAGGGATACCTGGCCCTGGCCGGAACCGAGCACTACGCCGTTTCCATCCAACACCTTCGCGTAGGCCGCGCTATGCCTCGGGACCGCGAGCACTGAACCGCTGGAATAATACTTGCTCGCTTCGCTAATCCTCGTCTCCTTCTGCGCGCCGTTCAATGTCGAATGACATACCAGTATTGGCAACGGCTCCGATGAGATCAAAGCCTTCGCGGAAGGACGACTGACCGCGGTCACCATGAGTAAACCGATAGCCAGTAAGACGCAGATCGTTTCTCTGATATGTCGGGTATGTCGGGTATGTCGTGTCATTACTTGGGATCAACTCCTTACCAATTTTGTGTTTCCACCGTACCGAGCCGGGAACAGGACGCTCTCCTCCTTCTTATCTTTCTATCTCACCATCTTTCCTATCTTTCTCTTTGCTTGCGGAGCATTTTCAAAGGGCCACGTCAAACACAGAGACAGAACAGGTTGGGAACACACACTTCATACAAAACAAGAAGGGCCGGACATCTTGCCCGCCCGGCCCCTTGGATTCAAATCAGCCTTGTTCTACACGTCAGCCTTATTCTACACGATTCCTCCCTTTCCGGTTCCTTCTGGTTCAAGTCAAGTTTCCGCGTCCGCAGCTGGTTTTCCTTGTTTCATGTCGAGTCCTGGCAGAAGCAACTTCTTTGATTCTACTGACCCCCGCTGTAACGTCCCTCCACCAGGACTGCCGCTGGGTGGTGGCATGAACTCTTCCTCTGGACCGGCCGGATAAGCGATCTCCACGTTGTTCTGAGGCACAGCCAGGGATGCGGTGTCTTCCCTCACCGTTACCTGAGAGGCTACTTCTGAAGCAGATTCCTGCGTTGCTCCCACATCCACCGGTGTGGACGCGAGTCGCGCGCCCCTTTCCTTATCACGGTTCCTCGCCTCATCCCAAGGGGACAGACTCAGGCTCCCCAGAACCGCCGGGATCGGCTGCCCGTTCCTCACTATCTGGACCACCGCGGTGTAGGGCTCAAGGTTCATTAGGGTCGTATACGGGAACACCGGTTTCGATCTGTCCTGGTACTTCACCGAGTCGGGTCTCATCATGGTGAACAGCCCGTCGCTCTGGTATCTGTACGAGTCCTGTTCGTCCCGAGCAATGTACTCCCCGAATTCCTTCGAGAAGAATTGGGCGTCCACGTTCGACCCAAGCGTCAACGCTATTTTGTTCCGGCAGGTCTCAAGCACGCGCTCCTGGAGGTTCGGCGAATCATCCGTCCTTAACTGGGCGATGGTTTGGACGGCTAAGACCGTCCCGCACCGGTACTCTCGTCCGATGGACAACATCCGCTCAAAGTCGGGATTCAGGTACCTCGGGAACTCGTCAACGTACAGGATGTGTGGAGTCCGGGTATGTTCAGGGCCCGGCCTCCCAAACACGGCGTTTTGCACATGGAGCGCGATGAACTGGCCAAATACGTCACCTAGTTTACCCAGAGCGCCCATCGCGGTGTTCACGACCAACACACCGCCCTCAGAAAGGTGCCTGTGCAAATCAATGTCGGATTTGCGAAGAAGCACACGCCGCATCAGGGTGTTGTTCGTGATGTCCTCCAACTGCTGCCGGAGGCCCAGGGTAAACTGTTGAATCTTGTCCTGCTGCTCGCCCATAACCTCTTTTGCGAAATACTGGACCACGGCGGCGGTGTCCCCGCGCTTCTTCCTAAGTTGATTAACGGCTTGGCTCATTTGAGTGCTGTCACGAAGAACCCGTATCATGTGCTCCATCGTCGCCTCGTTGCCGAACACCTCTTTTACCAGAAGCGCGGTGTTCCTCGCCATAACTTCCTGGTTTAGCCTGAAGAACGCCTCTTGCCGCCCAAACAGCGACCGGAGAACCGTCCTCATGATCTCGGACACAGGCTCCGGTTCGCCCTCAAGCGGATTGAACGCGGCAGTGTTCGGATCCTCCGGGTTGATGAATGTGCAAGGAATCCTCATGCTGCGGCACATCTCTGCAACGTCAGCTGCAAACGAGCCTTTCGGTTCAATAACCGTAAGACCTATCTTCTCCCCTCCGGCAATCGCAAGGAGGTCCTGGTAGATCATCGGTTTCAAAACACGGCTCGTCTTCCCTGTCCCGGTCGTCCCGACCACCAGTGTGTGCGTGTAGCGATCCATGTGCTTCAGAATCAGTGGCCCACTCCGGGTCTTGCAGATTTCGACGTCAAGAGGTTCTCTCGCCGTCCGCGGAATCCTCGGCTGCGGCGGTTCCCCGGGCTTCGGCTGGAGTCTGCCAAGCCAAACGCAGAACCATACGGCAGCCAAAACCGCGGCTGGCAACGCCAACGCTGTTGACCTGAACAACTGGAACTCACTCTCCGTCATCCGGCCAGCATCCATCCTCGCGGAAAGAATGGGGCTGAAGAACCGATATGCCTCGCCACCCCCAAGGCCCCCAAGCGAAAGGACTAGGCCTATCCCGCCCAGTGTCGATGCTCTCGCGTCGCATTTCGCGGAACCCCACAGCGCAAGCACGGCGGAGAGGACCGCAAGGATCGCAAATGGCCACCTCATCGTAAGAGGATGGCCCCAATAATACACAAACGCCGAGGCGGACGCGCACGCAACCACCACCCCGGCAAGCAAGGTTTTCACTTCGGCCGAACCCCCCGTCTAATCTGCGGTCTCGGCGGCACGCCTTTCTTTAGATATCCTCTCAGGAACGGTCCCCACAAGAAACGCG
>JAHDPS010000111.1 GCA_018434225.1 Bacillota bacterium | reverse complement strand
TGGTCAAGGCGGCATGCCCGGTGGCAGCACAGAAGGCGGATTCAAGATGCCCGCCCAGGGTATTTTTGGCGGCGGCTCGGGTATTTTCTCGGGCGGGATCAAGAGCATGTTGTCCGGTGGTCAGGGCAGTATGCCCGGTGGTCAGGGCGGCATGCCCGGTGGTCAGGGCGGCATGCCCGGTGGTCAGGGCGGCATGCCCGGTGGTCAGGGCGGTATGCCCGGTGGTCAGGGCGGTATGCCCGGTGGTCAGGGCGGTATGCCCGGTGGCACGTCTTCGGGTTCCCCCTTCATTCCCGGCACCCTAATCAAGATGCCCGCAGGAATGACGGTGGAATCGGTAATGAGTCAGTTCGATCCAACCAGTCTGGGGATCAATCTGCCTTCGCACGTCGGCCCTGAGTCCTTTTCCAAGGTTATGCAGGGCGAGATGTCTCTCGACGTGCAGACACAGGACATGGTCAAAGCACTTAATCCAGGCAAATTCGGACCCATGATCGACCCATACGCGATGTCCAGATCCATGGGCCTGGGCATGGATAACATGGGTAACTTCCTCCTTGAGGCTTCGGAAGGCAGACCGGGCAACCCGTATATCGCAAGGGCCAAGGCGCTTGAGAATGAGGGGAAGTTCCAGGAAGCGGCCGAGATATTGAAGGACCCCAACGCCCCATTCGCACAGTACCCGGATGCGCTCGTTCACGCCTACAGAGCAGATCTGGAGGCAAAAGCAGGCAACGCCCAGACTGCTCTCAACCACATCCAGGGCGCACTGGCGTTGGCGCCTACGAACGACAACCTTTATCTCAAAGCCGGGGAGATGTTCAAAGAAGCCGGCGTGTCCGGTCCGAAGGTTTTCGTGAACGGGGTTATGCCGGAATTTGACGTCAAACCCAAGATAGAGAGCGGCCGAACGCTCGTACCCTTCCGTTCGCTGGCGGAGACAATGGGCGCCTCAGTGACGTGGAATCCGGACAACAAGGCCGTCACCATGGTGAAGGGCGACAAGACAGTTCAGATGACTATTGGAAGCAAAATCGCCTCCGTCAACGGTAATGAGATAGAGCTTGACGTTCCTCCAAAAATTGAGGACGGGCGCACACTGGTTCCATTGCGGTTCGTTGGGGAAGGGCTGGATGCCGATGTGAGCTACGAACCGAGTAATCAGATCATCAAGGTGCTGCCGAAATAGATAACGGTTCGGATAAACCGAGAGGGGCTACGGCGCATTGGCCATAGCCTCTCTCATTCGTCTCCGCCAGATCACCGAGGAGGTATTCTAGCCCGGAATACCAAGTTGACTAATCGCGCTAGCGGGATGCTCGCTTAGTCCCGCTTCTCACCATGACTAGTTGGAGTCCCGTGTTGAACTGAAAGAGATTGCGCGCCCCTTCGGACACACACCGACGAAGGAACGGGCCGTCGGTAACGCGTATCCCTCCAAGAACGTCTACGCCGTAGTCGAACAACGCCGTCGTCAAGGGAACACTCGGCCCCAATAGGATGGTCTCCGACCCCCTGCTCAACTCCAATAGCCGTGGCAGTGTCTTGTTTATGATACTTGTGCCGGTAATCAGAGTGATATCCGCCCGGGGCAGGAATTCCTCCGCGGCGGAGGCCGGAAGGTCCCCTTCCTGAGGGTTCAATTCCATCACCCAGAGCGCCTTCGAGATCTCTTTCATCTTCTGCAAGAAAGGGAAATGTCCCACCACAGCGACTTTCCTACCATTCGCCCGGGCCAGTGCATACTCGTGCGCGTTGGTATCCTCGCCTTCGAGGTCGCACAGGGAGTTCAGTGTTGCCAGCCCAATGCTGGCTTCCAGCAGATTCCAGGATTTGATGTATCCCGCCAATTCCCAGGCTCTTTTGGGGGTTAACGTCCCAGCCCCCTGCGGATGCGGGCTGTGCGGCAGTCGATACGTATACGCGAGGCCCGTCTTTTCCGTCCGCACAAGCGTCCAGTGGTGACCCACCAGTACCTCTTCCACGTCGAGGTCCCGGTGCTCTATTGAAACGGAATCAAGCAGATCGTCGTAGAAACGGCCCATCTCAATTCCCAAGGCGCCACCCCCGAAGTCGTCCACCCATGTCTACTAGATCACCTCATAGTACGCCCCTTCCGCGCAGGACCTGCACAGGGTCATTCCGCCCTTCTGCAGATCCTTCGCATCCATGACCCTCTCGCCGCACAACTCGCACATGACGATTCGAGCCGGTTTTCCGGGTAACTCATTTGCACCCATCCTGACTCGGACCGGCTTGAGGATGAGGAAATCCTCGGTGGGCAGTTCCAAGAGCGCTCCGATACGCACCCTGGGGTCCTGAGGATCCAGGCCCATTTCCAAAGCGTATTGATCGAGCCTTGAGTCGAGGCTCTCCGATATGGAGACCCTTACAGCCCTCGCGATCGACTTCCCAGCGTCATCCATCAAGCAGAAAGTGGCGGCCATCTTGCCGTAGTCCCTCAGTTTTAACGTTCTCCTGCCGAACCTCGTGTTGGTGACCACTAAGACGGCGTCACTGACACAGCGGTCGTTTTCCACTATGGCGATGGGATCCCTGTGCCCTCTCTTACCATTGAACACATCCAGGCCTAGCCACTGCATACCCGCCTCAGCCAAGCGCAGCCCAAGAACCTGACCGAGACACGTATGCCCATGAAAAGCCGCGCATTCCTCGAGAAGCGCTTCGCGCTTCGCCTTCATGCCGTGTCACCCCCTACTTTCGCCCTCACAGCACCCGCCGAACTCTGAATAGCCGCTCGGAGGGGATTTCCCATAGTCCTTCCGGGTCAACCCCTTCAATACCCCCCGTGGATATCAGATCCAACTCCCAGGCCTTTCCCAGATACTCCACGCAAACCCTTCCCGCATCCGCTCCCACCCGCAAGCGGGGGGGGGTTAC
>JAHDPS010000193.1 GCA_018434225.1 Bacillota bacterium | reverse complement strand
CAGGTCGTTGGCCAGGTCGGCGTTTATCCGCGACACCAGCGCGTCCTCGGAGTACACGCCGTCGGACCCGAAGGCCACCTCCCTCAACAGGAAATACCTTATGGCGTCGAGGCCGTACTTGTCGACCAAGAGCAGGGGGTCTATGACGTTCCCCCTGGACTTGGACATCTTGCCGCCCTCGAGCACGAGCCAGCCGTGACCGAATACCTTCCTCGGAAGCGGAAGGTCGAGGGCCATCAGTATGATCGGCCAGATTATTGTATGGAATCGAACGATCTCCTTGCCGACAAGATGGACGTCCGCCGGCCAATACTTGCGGAATTTGTCCGGATCGTCGAGGAACCCGCTCGCGGTGATGTAGTTCGTAAGAGCGTCGAACCACACGTATATCACGTGCTTCGGGTCTCCCGGCACCGGGATACCCCAGTCGAACGTCGTCCGCGAAACGCACAGATCATCCAGGCCGTTCTTGATGAAACTAATCATCTCGTTCCGGCGGGACGCGGGTTGTATGAAATCGGGATTATCCTCGATGTGCCTGAGGAGTCTATCGGCGTACTTGGATATCCGGAAAAAGTAGCTCTCCTCGCGCACGCGCTCGAGGGGTTTGTCGTGATCGGGGCACTTGCCCTCGAAGTCCTTGTATTGGGTGTCGGTGTAGTAGGCCTCGCAGTCGGCGCAGTACCAACCCTCGTACTCGGACTTGTATATGTCGCCCTTCGCCTGTATTCTCCTGAACACTTCCTGTACAGCCGCCACGTGCCGCGGCTCCGTGGTCCTGATGAAATCGTCGTTCTGGATCTCCAGCACGGACCACAGGTCCCTGATCCCCGCGACTATCCTGTCGACGAACTCCTGCGGCGCCAGCCCCGCCTTTTTCGCCCGCCTCTCGATCTTCTGGCCGTGTTCGTCGGTCCCCGTGAGAAAGAACACGTCGTATCCCTGCATCCTCTTCAATCGGGATATCGTGTCCGCGGCGACTGTCGTGTAGGCGTGCCCGATGTGGAGTTTATCGCTGGGATAGTATATCGGCGTAGTAATGTAGAACGCCGGCCGTCCCTCTCCCGCCTTATTCACCGTGTTTCCCCCCTGCATGAAAACGCCCCCGTCCTTAAGGGACGAGGGTCCTCGTGGTACCACCCTAATTCGCCCCGCCATCGCTGCCGGGGCCTCAGCCGGTGCGCTCCGCGCACCCCGCGCGATAACGGCCGCTCATCGCCGTCCTACCCTACCCGGCGCCCGCGCAAACGCGAATACCGCGGTTCGCCAATCGAGCCGGAGGCTCCGGGGCCATGTTCGACCGCTCGCAACCCGCGCCGGCTTTCACCTTGCCCGGCTCTCTGCCGCGGGGCTTGAGGCCTAATCTTCCCCTTCATAGCCAGAAACAATTCTGTTCGCTGTCGCTAGAATGCCCATCGGGATGCAGGAGCACGCACCGACGGGTAACAAGACTGTATAGTTCACTATAGCCAACAGACCACACGGTGTCAAGGCAGCGAATTGCCTCATCAAAAACCTAAATGAAACCGATTCGTTGCCTCACCTGAAAATCTAAACGAAGATCCCCTTGAGGAAGTCCGAGAGGGGGTCGAGCAAGGTGGGGCTCTCAATGCAAAGCAGACTGGATGTCGTTGTGCAGGCGGCGAAGAAGTACCGGCGGGCCAGCAAGAAGGATAAAGGCGAGATCCTGGACAGTCTGGTGAACCTTACGGGCTACAACAGGGTCTATGCTTCTTACCTGCTCGGCCTATGTGGCAAGAAGGTACTCGTAAAGGGGCCTGATGGCAAGGTGTATCGCCTTGTGGCGGATCCCAAGGCGAAAAAGGGTCGGAGGCGGAAGAAGGCGTACGGCCCTGAGGTTCTGGACTCCCTCAAGCGCATCTGGGCCATCATGGATTTCCCGTGCGGAAAAAGGCTCGCTCCATGCATGGAGTGGCTGATCATGAAACTAGAGGCCTGTGGGGAAATCAAGGTTCTTCCCGATATCAGGCAAAAACTGCTTTCCATCTCAGCAGCGACTATAGACCGGCTCCTTCTGCCAGAACGTAAGATACTCACGCTGAAAGGACGCTCCCACACCAAACCAGGCAGCCTGCTGAAACACCAGATACCCATCCGAACATTTGCCCAGTGGGATGATCTCAGGCCTGGGTTCGAAGAGATAGACTTGGTAGACCATGGGGGAGGCTCCACCCAGGGAGAATACCTCTTCACTCTTGATGTTACCGACGTGGCCACGGGCTGGACAGAGATCCGGGCGGTAAAGAATAGAGCGCAAAAATGGGTCTTTGAGGCGTTGACCCTTATCAGGGATAGATTGCCCTTCCCGTTGCTCGGCATCGACTCCGACAACGACAGCGCGTTCATCAACGACCATCTGTTCCGCTTCTGCCACGCCAACCAAGTCACCTTCACCAGATCCAGAGCCGGAAAGAAGAACGACAACTGCTACGTGGAGCAGAAAAACTGGTCGGTGGTGAGAAGACTCGCTGGATACGGTCGTTTGGAGACCGATAAGCAACTCACCATCCTCAATCAGATCTACGATGTTGCGCGGCTCTACCATAACTTCTTCCAGCCATCGCTCAAACTGCTGAGCAAAGAAAGGGTTGGCGCCAAGGTCATAAAGCGATACGATGAAGCCAAAACCCCATATCAAAGAGTATTAGCGTCTGACCAGGTAGAACAGAACGTCAAGAAGCGTCTGCGGGAGACATTCGCCCAGTTGAATCCGGCCCAACTGAAGCGGAAGATCATGAGGCTCCAGATGGTGCTCAGCAAGGCTGGCGCGGAGGAAGATGCATTAATAAGGAACGTGGCCGCAGAGGAGACGGCCACATTCCTTTAGAAAACTACGTGAGGCAACGAATGCCCTTCGTTTAGATTCTTACGTGAGGCAACACGGGCAGCGAATTGCCTCATTGAAAATGTACACGAAATGGATTCATTGCCTCAAAATGAATATGTACATGAAGGGAGCCGACACCAAACAGCACGCTTCTCGCCAGGACCTGTGCGCTGCAGCACGGGTCCTGGTGTGCGGCCCAGCCGGCCGCGGCGAAGGGGTTCGCGTCGATCGTGGCCCTGTGTGTGTCGAAAACATCCTTCCAGATATTACATCGGATCTGGTTGACTGTTATTGGGTTTTCTGGTATGTT
>JAHDPS010000318.1 GCA_018434225.1 Bacillota bacterium | reverse complement strand
TGTGTTGGCCTCGGACGGGATTATCATAGCGTCTCCGGTGTACGTGGGGACAATCTCGGCCCAACTCAAGGCGTTCATGGAGCGTTTTCGGGCAGGGAGCATCGGCGCAGTGTTTCACCGTGGGAGAGACCCCATGCGAGATAAGGTGGGAGGCGCGCTCTCCGTAGGCATCCACCCGTATGGCGGCCAGGAGTTCGCGCTGCAGTCCATTATCAACTTCTTTCTCGCGGAGGAAATGATCGTTGTGGGAGGTGATACGCCGCACGCGTACTTCGGCGCCGCCGGCGAATCGGGCGCACAGGGGCCTCATCCCTGCCCGGCGGACGGCATACTGGAATCCCATTCGGCTTTAGAGGGCGCACGTACGGTAGGGACTAGAGTCGCAGCAATAGCGCACGCGCTAAGACGCATCAATTGAGGGGGACTAACTATGAAGATTTCCGGCAGGTACACCGCAATGGCTCTGGCTCTTGTCTTGATCGTGAGCCTGGCGGTCACGGGCTGCGGCAAGCCGGCAGCTGCTCCACCACCTGAACAGCCTAAACAACCCGAAGAGGTCACTTTCGCCTTTGCGACATCCCAGGAGCCAAGCACCCTCGATCCGGCGGCGGTTTATGACGGGTCGGATAGAATCACGCGGTTGGTGTATGAGAGCCTCCTGCAGTACAAAGGGTCTACGGGTGAGGTGGCGCCGTGCCTCGCGGAATCATACGAGGTCTCGCCCGATGGAAAGACATACACGTTCAAACTGAAAAAGGGCGTGACATTCCACGACGGGACCCCGTTCAACGCGGAGGCCGTGAAGTTCTCGTTCAACCGGATGCTCACTCTCGGCAAGGGTCTGTCATGGGCATTCAAGATGGTAATGGACGACCAGAGCGTTCAGATAGTGGACGATCTCACGGTTAAGATCGTTCTGAAAAAGGCGTACCCCGCCTTTCTAGGGATGGTAGCTTCGCGCTACGCGGCCCCCATCATAAGCCCGAGCGTCGCCAAACAAGAGAAGAACGGTGACCTCGGCGCTGAATGGGCAAAAGAGAACACCATCGGAACCGGGCCGTACATGCTGGACAAGTGGGTCCGCAACCAGGAAGTGATCCTCAAGAAGAACCCGTCCTATTGGGGCGGATGGGAAGGCAAGCACTTCAGCGGGGTGGTAATGAAGATAGCGCCCGAGCCCTCCACACAACGAATGCTCCTGGAAAAGGGCGAAATCCTGGCAGCCACCCACATTACCGCGGACGATATCGCGGCCATGCGCTCAAACCCGGACATCAAGATCGAGCAACCGGAGAAGTCGAATTTCGGGTTCTTCATCGGCATGAACTGCAAACGCAAACCGTTTAAGGATAAGAAGGTAAGGGAGGCCCTGTCCTACGCCTTCCCATATAAGGACACTGTGGAGAAGGCCTTCCTGGGGCAGGCCAGCAGGGCGGTAGGGCCCTTGCCGGCGGCCATCCCGGGTCACGATCCGAATGTCAAGGTATTCGAGACTGATATGGCTAAGGCCAAGAAGTTGCTGGCGGAGGCCGGCTATCCCAATGGCGGTTTCACGGCGAAGGTAACCTACATGCAGGGGCAGGACGCGGGCACAAGGATATTCAATGTGCTTGCCGCCACCCTCACGGAGTTGGGGATCAAGGTTGAGGCTCAGCCCCTCACCTGGTCCGCCATGGTGGATCAGCTCACCAGCCAGGATACTGCGCCAGATCTCGTCATCGGCGACTGGTGGGACGACTATCCGGATCCCGATTCATACCTGGGAGGAATGACGAGTTCATTCTTCTGGACGTCGAAGGAGCCGGCCAACCAATTCTATTCGAACGAGAAAGTCAACGAGATTCTTGGCCAGGCCGCCTTCGAGCCGGACACCACCAAGCGAAACGATCTGTATAAGCAGGTACAGGCAATGCTGGTTGAAGATATGCCCGCAATATGGGTTCTCGATCAGCTTCAACCGATAGCCATGCGTGCCAAGGTGAAGGGTTTCCAGTATAATCCCTATTACTTGATGACCTTCAACGTGTACTCCATGCATTTGGAGTAACACCCGGGGCTCGTTGGTGGGGCGACGCTCGGCCGCCCCACCAACGATGGCCGAAGGGGACGGTGGATCTAGTGCGCGGCATGTATCCATTGAGGCGCCTTTTGCTAATGGCGCTCGTACTCTGGGTGGTCACCACCATCACTTTTTTTCTTTCATACGTGGTTCCGGGTGACCCCGCGCGGTTGATCGCCGGTGCGACGGCCAGCCCGGAACAGGTTGAACGGGTGAGGCACGAACTCGGGCTCGACCGGCCCGTGTCATATCAATATGTTGCATACCTGAACCGGTTGGCCCACGGAGATCTGGGCCAATCCCTGCAGTCGAGGCGCCCGGTCATCGCCGACATCCGGGACTACTTCGGGGCGACGTTCGAGCTCAGTACGCTGGCCTTGCTGGTGACGCTGGTCATAGGGATCCCTCTGGGAGTCCTGTCCGCGATCTACAAGGATACCTTCATCGATCATGTTTCCCGCCTGTTTTCCCTGAGCGGTATCTCGTTCCCCGTCTTCTGGCTCGCTCTACTATTGCAGGTATTATTCTCGCAGGTACTGGGGGTATTGCCGTTGGGGGGGCGCCTGGGAACGGGCGCAGCCGCCTTCAAGGTCAACACCGGCCTTTACCTCCTGGACTCTCTGCTATCCGGGAATATGCCGCTGTTCAAGGAGGCGCTGCGGCACCTCATCCTTCCAGCGACCTGTGTGGCGTATCCGACGCTGGCGATGGTTACCCGCATGGTCCGGGCGAACATGCTTGAGGTACTTCAGCAGGATTTCATCAGGACCGCGCACTCACTGGGTTTTCCCCCAAAGGCCGTGTTCTTCCGCTATGCCTTGAAGAATGCAATGATATCGACTATCACGGTCGTGGGTCTCGCCTACGGGTACCTCCTCGGGGGTTCCCTGCTGGCGGAGATGATCTTCAGCTGGCCGGGCCTGGGGCGGTATACGGCGTTTGCCATCATCAACTCCGACTATCCGGCGGTGATGGGAGTGACGATCACCATCGCTCTTTCATATATGGCGCTGAACCTGCTCATCGACATCCTTTACGGGATAATCGACCCCCGTGTCAGGATCCAGGGGTGAGGGAATGACGGGCTTTCGCAGGATCGCGAGGAGAATACTGAAGAACAAACTGAGCGCCCTGAGCTTCTTGGGCATCCTCTTCCTGGTGGTCGTGGCGCTGGCGGGTCCCCGCATCGCCCCGCATCCGGAAGATGCGACGGGCGTTGCCCGGTTGTCCGACCGTCTGAAACCGCCATCCGCGGAGTTCCCTTTCGGCACTGACGAGATGGGTCGCGACATTCTCAGCCGCGCGATCCTCGGGGTGAGGATTTCGCTAGCCACCAGCGTGATTGTGGTGGTTCTGGCGGCCGGAATCGGCACCACAGCCGGACTCATCGCCGGCTATTTCGGGGGTTGGGCGGACGAGATCATAATGAGGGTCACCGACGCGTTCCTATCCATTCCATCCCTGGTGCTGGCGCTGGCCGTCGGCGCCTCGATGGGCCCCGGCCTTCTGAACGCGCAGATGGCTATCGCCCTGGTTTGGTGGCCCTGGTACGCAAGGTTGGTTCGGGCGCAGGTTTTGGGGTTGCGAAACCGTGATTATGTTGAAGCCGCTAACGCGGTTGGGGCCCTGCCGATAAGGGTGATTACTAGGCATATTCTCCCCAACTGTATGGCGTCAATCATGGTGCAGGCATCACTCGACATGGGTTATGTTCTCCTGACCGCCGCCAGTCTCGGTTTTCTCGGGCTGGGCGCTCAACCTCCGACGGCCGAATGGGGCCTGATGGTCAGTTCGGGGCGCCAGTTCTTTCCCCGGTGGTGGTGGGTATCCACTTACCCCGGCCTAGCCATCTTCGTTACCGTTCTATTGTTCAATCTAGCCGGCGACGGTATTCGTGATGTTCTCGATCCTAGATTGCGGAAGTAGAGATTGGGAGAGATGCCTAATGCGGCCACTGTACAAAAAACTGGGTGCACTGATTCCTTCGGGCAATACCACGCTGGAACCCGAGATATGGTCGTTGCTCCCGCCCGGGGTGTCATTGCACGTCGCTCGCTTGAAATTGCGCGCCGACACGCTCGAGGAACTCCAACGGATGGTCGATGACCTTCCGGTGCAGGTAGACCGGCTGCTGGACGCCCAACCGCAAGCCATCGCCTTCGGTTGCACCGCAGGCAGTTTCCTCGAGGGCACCGGTTACGACCGAAGAATAGTCGATGCTGTCTCCGCCATCACCGACGTGCCTTGTACGACCACGACCACCGCGGTGGTGTCGGCCCTCAAGGAGCTGGGGGTAGAAAGGCCGGCGGTCTTCACACCCTACCCGGAGTGGCTCACCCTCAGGGAGGTGGACTTCCTCACCGGGGCCGGCTTTAAGGTGGTTTCCCACAGGTGCCTCGGGCTGGAGGACGGAATGAACGAGGTGTCCCCGGGGGAGATATACTCCATCGCGAGATCAATGGACGGCCCCGGGGTGGACGGGATATTCATAAGCTGCACTGATTTCCCGAGCCTCAGCGTGCTGCCGTTTCTGGAGAGAGACCTAGGCAAACCGGTGGTCAGTTCCAACCAGGCCACGTTGTGGATGCTGTTTCGATTGGCCGGGCTGGATTACCGGTTCAACCATAGTCTGTTGCTGGACAGGATATGACCCGGGGATCCGGGGGGCTGTCAGGGGTAAGTGAAGCGCCGCCGGGAGGATGGTGTGCTGTTGGGTCCATTGCTTGCCGTCAAGGATCTTCAAACCGTATTCTACAATGACGCCACCAGGGTGGCCGCCGTGGACGGCGTGACCTTCGAGGTCGGCCGCGGGGAAACCCTGGGGATCGTGGGGGAATCGGGCTGCGGCAAGAGCGTCACGTCGCTCTCAGTCATGCGCCTCATCCCGAGCCCGATAGGCAGGATCGCGAACGGCGAGATCATGTTTGACGGCCGGAATCTCCTGAACCTGTCCGAGGCGGAAATGCGCAAGGTGAGAGGCAACGAGATCTCGATGATCTTCCAGGAACCCATGACATCGCTGAACCCGGTGTTCACGGTGGGCGCCCAGATCGGCGACGTCATACGCTTGCACCAGGGTCTCAGTAAGAAGGATGCCGCGGGCCGTGCCATAGAGATGTTGCGGCTCGTGGGCATCCCCATGCCGGAGGAGCGGGTGAGGGAATACCCTCATCAGATGTCCGGCGGGATGAGGCAACGAGTGATGATCGCCATGGCCCTGTCGTGTAACCCGAAGCTCCTTATCGCGGATGAACCCACCACCGCTCTGGATGTCACCATCCAGGCGCAGATTCTGGAGCTCATGAAGGGGCTCAAGAACGAGATCGGTATGGCGATCATGCTGATCTCGCACGACCTCGGGGTCATCGCGGAGATGGCCGAGCGCGTGCTCGTCATGTACGCCGGAGTGATCATGGAGGAAAGCCCCGTGGACCTTCTGTTCGAGCGGCCGTTGCATCCGTACACCGAGGGCCTCCTATCCTCGATCCCATCCAGGGCCGCGGGCAAGAAGAGCCGGTTGCACGTAATCAGGGGCCTTGTGCCCAACCCTCAGGAAATGCCCGAAGGCTGCCGGTTCAACCCGCGTTGCGCCTACGCGGAGGGCCGGTGTTTCACCGAAGCGCCCCCTCTCGCGCAGATCGGGGACGGCAGAATGGTGAGGTGCTGGCGGAGCGGCGCAGGGCGCTAGACGCAGCTCGCTGGACACAGGGCGCTAGAGGCGAGGCGGTGGACGGGATGTCGGATGTCCTGGTGCGAGGGGAGAATCTGAAAAAGTACTTCCCCATCAACGAGGGGATCCTTCATCGTCCGGCTGGATACGTCAGGGCCGTGGACGGGGTGAGTTTCCACGTGAGACGGGGTGAGACGCTCGGTCTAGTGGGGGAATCGGGCTGTGGCAAGACGACGACCGGACGGGTGATTCTGCGCCTCCTGGAGCCCACCTCGGGCAAGGTCTATTTTCGAGACAAGGACGTGTTCGCGCTCGGACGGGGGGATCTGAGACACCTCAGGCGCGAGATGCAGATCGTCTTCCAGGACCCGTATGCCTCGCTGAACCCAAGGATGACGGTGGCCGACATCGTGGGAGAGCCCCTGGAGGTCCACGGAGTGGCCGGGGGGAAGAAGAAGGAGGCGCGGGTGTGCGAACTCCTGGAGGTAGTCGGTCTCGAGGCGCGACATGCAAGGCGTTACCCGCACGAGTTTTCGGGCGGTCAGCGACAGCGCATCGGCGTCGCCAGAGCCCTGGCGCTGAACCCAAAGCTTATAATCTGCGACGAGCCCGTCTCAGCACTGGACGTGTCCATCCAGTCACAGGTGATAAACCTCCTTCTGGACCTGCAGGCGGAATACGGCTTAACATACGTTTTCATCTCACACGACCTGTCGGTGATCAGGCACATCAGCGATCGGGTCGGCATCATGTACCTTGGGAAACTGGTGGAGATGGCGGACGTGGAAGGGATATACCTCAACCACAAACACCCCTACACAGAGGCCCTGCTATCCGCCATCCCGGTGCCCGACGTGAGACGCGATCGACATCGCATCGTATTGAACGGGGACGTCCCGAGCCCCGCGAACCCCCCTCCGGGGTGTTCATTCCATACGCGTTGCCCGTACGTAATGGAGGAGTGCCGGCGCGTCGCACCCCCCTTCGTGGATGTCGGGGGCGGTCATTTCGTAGCATGCCACCTTCAGGGGCATGCTTAGGGGCATGCGTCTTCGCTCGGCGCGGTCACCCGACTCTCTTCAGCCCGCTCGCCCCCGCGAATTGGCTATTGTATAGATCGGCGTAGAAGCCGCCGCGGGCGAGCATCTCGCCATGTGTGCCCTGTTCCACGATCCTCCCGTTATCCATGACCAGTATCCTTTCGGCATCCCTGATCGTGGACAACCTGTGGGCGATGACGAAACT
>JAHDPS010000178.1 GCA_018434225.1 Bacillota bacterium | reverse complement strand
TCTCGACCAACACAGTTCGGCCCGCAGCGAGCAAATTTTCTAGGGCCATCCTGGGTGTGCCGTACAGATTACCGTACACAGAGGCCCATTCGGCCAACTCGCCGCCGTCGATCATCACCTGGAATTCCCTCGGGCTGACGAATACGTAATCTATCCCCGGCACTTCCCCGGGCCTTGGTTCCCGCGTCGTGACCGAAGGGCAGAAAACGACGCCGGGATTATCATTAATAAGGGCACGTCGAAGCGTGCCCTTCCCAGCCCCAGACGGGGCGGACATCACCACAAGCAGGCCCTTACCGAATATCAAACCACTCATTCAATCAGCCTACTCCGACCCGAGAGTACCCTATCTTTGCTTACCATCGGAGAACCGGACACGATAGTTGGGAGATTGGGGTTCTTCTGGCACGATGTCTTCCTCGGATTCCTTACTGGATAGCCTGTTAGCGACTGTCTCCGGCTGGACGGCAGATAGGACTACGTGGTCGCTATCCGTAATGATTACTGCTCTGGTTCGCCGGCCGTACGTGGCGTCGATCAACATGCCTCGGTCACGGGCCTCGGTGATAATCCTCTTGATAGGAGCGGACTCCGGGCTGACAATAGCCACGATCCTGTTTGCCGAGACGATGTTACCGAATCCGATGTTGATCAACTTGATGTCCATCCGCCTACCTCCCGGTTGTCACTTGCCGCCCAGCTTGGCCAGCAAGGCTTCCTTCTGCCGCTTGCCGAGCCCCTGGACGCGCCTCGACTCGTCGATACCGATTTCCTCCATGATCTTCTGTGCCTTGACCTTCCCTACCCTGGGCAGCGACTTGAGCAAGTAGGCCACCCTCATCCGGGCGGTGACTTCATCATCACCCTCTAGTATTTTCCCGAAATCAACCTTCCCCTTCTTCAGGGCGGCACGCAGCTCACTGCGCTTCCTCCGCATGATCTGCGCCTTCTCAAGTGCCTGTTTCTTCTCACTCGTGCTCAGTTTCGGCAGACCCATTAGTCTCCTCTCCCCTTCCTACTCGATGTTTTGGACCTGTTCTCGTATCTTCTCGAGATCGCTCTTGACCTCTACGACCAGCGCGCCAACCTCTGCGTCAGCCGCCTTCGAACCGATAGTGTTGATCTCGCGGTTGACCTCCTGGATCAGGAAGTCCATTTTCCGTCCAACCGCCTGGGTCGAAGCCAGGCTCGCCTTCATCTGTTCGAGGTGGCTGGATATGCGGACGATTTCCTCGTCTATGTTAACCCTGTCCGCGTAGAGCGCTACTTCCATGGCCAGACGCATTTCGTCAAGAGCACCGGAGGGGAGCATCTCACGTATACGGTTGTCCAGCTTCTGTTTGTAGTAATCTACTATCAGGGGCGCCCTCGCCTTTATCTTCAAGACGCACGCCCCGACTGATTCTACTCTGGCAAGTATGTCCGCGCTCAGCGACTCGCCCTCTGTCTCCCTCATCTCCAGCAGCGACTGCATGGCCCCATCCAGGGCGATTCCCAGCGACCGCCAGAGAACCTCAATGTCCTCTTCGTGCTCCCTATGCTCGAGAATTCCAGGGAGCGTCGCCAGGAGAGAAACCTCCACGTCACCGGATAAGCCCAGTTCACGCTGCATGTCCTTCAATGCACTATAATATGCCAGTGCCAGGCCCTTGTCAACGATTACCTGCTTGGGGACGTCCTCGGCGTCTTCCACATCGACGAATACGTCGATTCGACCCCGTTCCACTCTACTCTGCACGAACCTCCTGACCCGGTCCTCGAGGGCCGCCGCCCTCCTGGGAAGCCTCGGAGCGATATCGCAGTAACGGTGATTCGTCGACCGAATTTCCGCGCGCGCACGGTACCTGGGTCCAGGCGATTCGCCCTTGCCATAACCCGTCATGCTTCTCGCCATGAACCAGTACCTCCGAAATCTGTCAACATGGATGCCCCCATTCGATGTCAGGCCCCGGAATTCCTGCAATAGCCATCTTTAGTTCGTCCCTGGGTACGTAGGATTGATGGTCCCCCTCATTACAGGGGCATCCAGTATCACGTGACCGCCCAGCCCGGCGTCTGATTTCCCCCCGATGAGCAGGCGCACGGCACGCACGTCCACGAACTCGGTCAGCGTCAACACTATCGACTGGAGAGCAAGGTCTTCCATCGCTCCTCCCGCCGGCCGAGCCGTGGCGGACCGTGCCGACATGTCGACGGTGCAAGTCCCTCCTTCGACAGACAGTGACAGGAGCGCCATCCCGTCCGGTATCGTCCGCGCGAGCGTCGCCCCATCCGGCGGCCCCGCGATTAGCTGCTGCATCGCCGAAACGTGGGGGAACGCGCTCCTTGGAACGAACCTCGTCACGGGTACAAGGTACGCTCCCCGATAGGCAAACCATAGGACAACTTTCATGCTACAATCCCATGCCTTCGGCCCCACATGATTGATGAAGGGGGGCCTGGGCGCGGGCCCCATTTCCGTCGCGCCGGCGACGAGCGAAACCCGTTTCACCTCGGGGAATCCCGTCAGTGTCCAGGCCAGCGCCTCCATCGCGCGGGCAATGCCGGACTCGTCCAATGCTCCATCCCCGATAGACGCGCGAACGCGGGCGACTGTGCCGTCAACCTCGACGGAACGTAGTCTGCTCCCCTCGGGGAACGGCGAACGCAGCGCCCCTCCCCCCGGCCATTCCACGACCAGGCGGGCCGCCTCACGTACCGCCCTGTCGCGCCGAAGATCGACGGTCACGGGGACAATGTAGGCCATATCGTCGGTGTACAGGTAGATTGTGGCGGGGGACGCGCCCTCCCTATCCCCCCAGGCGCCGCGGGAAGGGGCGCAGCCGATCGATGACGCCGCCACGAGCGCGGCCGCGAGCGACGCCACGATCACGGGTGCGTTCAGGGCTACGAACGCCACTACGGTCACGAGGGGGCGCACGACGGATCTTCCGAACCAGTTCATACGATAGATACCCCCCCGGGAGTCAGGCTTCTCAGAAATATATGCCGCCGCCGCGGCCAGTAACAGGGTCACACCGCCGGGAATACGTTGAGTATGGGAGGACCGCGAGATAGGGGGAGTGTTCGTATTGTCCTCGAGTCAAGGCACTTGTGTATGCATAGACGCCGGATCACAATTCTGCCCCTGCGTCCTGGCGGATCTGGGTGAGTGCGTGGCCTGCTCCCTTCTCAAAGGGGAGGACCTCTGCGACTGCAGTTGGTCGGGGGTTTGTATCTATTCCGAGTGGCTGTGGGCGGGTCGACGGCCCCTTCCCCCACGACCCGAGTTTGAATTGCCGCTAATCCAGATCGACAGTGGATCGAATACGCTGGCCGTCTTCACCGTCGAGATCCCGGGTGGCCTCGCCGGGGACGTATCGGCCATCGGAGCCTTCCTGTTCCTCCGCCCGCCGGGGACGCGACAGTGCTTCAACACGCCGGTCTCTCTGATGGACATCCACGGGTGCAGGGCGAGATTCTCCGTGCAAATCGTGGGCCCGAAGACGAAGGCGCTGGCAAGATCGTCCGGTGTCCTGCTGGCCAGGGGGCCGTACTGGAACGGGATATGGGGGGTGCAAAGGCTCCGCAACCTCCGCGATTCCAGGGCGCTCATCGTGGCCAAAGGAATAGGCCAGGGACCTGCCGTACACGTCGCAGGGAGCCTTATCGGAGGGGGCAACTCGGTAACTGTCGCATTCACGCCCAGCGAATCAATACCGTTCGTCTTCGTCGAAAAGGATCTGCGGGGGGTCGGGGCGTCCCTGGTGCCACTGGACGGCGGCGGCGGGGAAATGGAGCGGTCGCTGGCGGGCATGATTGGAGATTTCGATCTGGTTCACAGTTCGGGCCCGGATACCCAGCACAGAATGATAATGCGCCTTATCAGGCAGGCTTCGCCGAGGACGAAGTTCACCGCGTCAAACAACTCCGTGATGTGCTGCGGGGACGGCGTGTGCGGCGGGTGCGGAGTCTCCACGAAAACCAATCACTGGACGAGGGCGTGCAAGGCCTCCGTCAACCCGGAACAAGTATCTCTCCTGAACGAGGAGGAACTCTGGCATGACGCGTGATCTATCGGTTGTAGTAGTCGGGGGCGGTTGGGCCGGCTGTTCCGCCGCTATCGCCGCGTCGAAGGCCGGCGCCGGGGTGACGCTCCTGGAACGAACAGATATGCTCCTGGGAGCCGGCCTGAGCGGCGGGATAATGCGAAATAACGGCAGGTTCACTGCGGCTGAAGAGGCCATAGCGATGGGCGCGGGAGATCTGTTCGCCGTGACCGACAGGTGCTCCCGCCATACGAACATCGAGTTTCCCGGGCACCGACACGCCAGCCTGTACGACATAACCAGGATCGAGCCGGCCGTCAGGAGCGCGGTCGCAGGGGCGGGGGTCAGCGTGCTCACCCAACGCAGGATAACCTCGGTCAAGGTCGATTCCGGCTACGTCGTCACCGTCGCCACGAGCGAAGGTGAAACGTGGACCGCAGGCGCTTTCGTGGACTCCACTGGGAGTTCGGGGCCGATGGGTTCGTGCTTGCGGAACGGGAATGGATGCGCCATGTGCATGCTCCGGTGCCCGAGCTTCGGCCCGAGACAGAGTGTGTGTCACCTCGCCGGCGCGCGGGAGGCTGGCTTGCAGACCCGGAGGCCGGCCCCGGGCGTATTCAGCGGTTCGTGCGATCTGATCAAGGGCTCGCTCTCGGAGGACCTGGTGTCGAGGCTGGAGGACAAGGGCGCCCTCGTCGTTCCACTGCCCGGGGAGATGGTCAACACCTCGAAGCTATCGTCGAAGGCGTGCCAGCAATACGCCCTGCCGGAGTTCGCCGAGAACCTTATACTCCTGGATAACGGCATGGCCAAGATGATGACCCCGTACATGCCACTGGATATACTGAGGCGAATCCCGGGATTCGACTCGGCCAGGTACGCCGAACCCCTCTCCGGCGGGAAGAGCAACTCCATCAGATATGTCTCCATCGCGGCGAGAGACGGCACGCTTAAAGTGAATGGGTTGAGCAACCTGTTCTGCTGCGGAGAAAAGTCGGGGCCGTACGTCGGGCACACCGAGGCCATCGTCACGGGGGCTCTGGCGGGCAGGAACGCCGCAGCAGCGGCCGCCGGGGCCGGCCTCCTGGAGATCGACAGGGATACCGCCATCGGCGACTTCATCGCCATCGCGGGCGATGAGTGTCGCGGCGATGAGCCGGGTCAAACACGGGGTTTCGCCAGGACGCTCACATTCGCCGGCGCGGCCTTCTTTGAAAGAATGAAGCAACGCGGCTTATACACAATAGATAAGCAGTCTATACTCCGGAGAATCAGGCAATACGGCCTGGAGAAGATTTTTGAAAGACCGGTTACTTGATAGTAACCGGTCTCCCCGATCCGGATCCCCGACGCCGATTCCCGCGACTACATCTTCGTGCTGGTTCTAATGTCGCAGGACCAGTTCCACCCGCTGTTGTTGTCCCAGTGGTTCGCCGAGTCCTTGAAGCAGAAGTTGACCTGGCGATCCGCGCGGCAATTGAGGGTAGTTGCGAAACTCCCGTCACCGCGTTTCGTCATCTGCTGGAACTGAGTATTCTTCCAGCCGTCGAAGCCGTAGTGAACCCACACGGAGTCCGCCCCCGACCTGGCAAGCAGCCCATTGTATCCTATCTCGGCCTTCTCGTCCTTGATCGCGGGTGTGGGTCTTACCCAGACCCTATCGTCGGCCATCATCTACGACATCGCCTCCCTCGTCGCGATATGACCGGAACCCCGTCGATTATTCTGCCCGCACAACCCCTTTCATATCTGACCATTTCGCCCGGTAGTCGATGACGGAGCCGACGAATGTCGAGTGCGACCAGGTAAGCGGAGCGACGGATAGGGGTTCGCCCGTGAAAGGATTGACCTGCTCGGGTAGGATACCGGCGCCGTATCCGCGGGAGGCGGCCCATTCGATCAGACGGGCGGCGGACCGGAGATCGCCCGGGGACCGCGCTGTCGCGATGAGCCAAGAGGCGAGCCACAGTGTGGATATGATCCAGGGATTCCCCGGAACCGAAGGCTCCCGGGCCACGCTGAAGTACCAGTCTCCCGGGTATCTGCATACCCCTCCTATCCCGGTCCCCACCCATAGCCCCTCCTTCATTGACGCCAGCGTGCCGGCCATCCCAGCGTTGGTGGGGTCGAACACCCCCGAAAGCAACAGCCCGTACATGCTGGAGTCCACCGTCGGATCGGCGACCAGAGACCCATCGCGACCGCCATCGAGATCGCCGCCGCGATCACGGTTGTCATCACGGTCACGGTCATGGTCGTGGTCGTAGCGGTCTTTGTTATAGATGTAGCCCCTGATAAACCTGCCCAACCGGCGGTCCAACAAGACGTTCGTCATACCCTCCCTGACGGCGGACGCGGCGTTGTGAAACTCGTCCGCCGCCTGCGGCTCAAACACGGACGCGAGGTCCCCCGCAGCCCTGAGCCCCGCGCACACGAACGCGCTCGTCCAGGTGAAGACTCCCGATCTCTCCTCCCACAGGTCGTGACTTGGCAGAGGCAATCCCGATCGGGCATCCCTGTATCTGGCGAGGAAGCGGGCGGCGGTTCTAACGAGGCGCGGGTATATCGATGACAGGAACTCGACATCCCCCGTCAAACGCAGGTGTTCCCCAGCGAGGAACAGCACCAGGCCCGTTTCGTCCTCCTGAATCGGGAGATATCGTCCCTGCCTGGAGTGCCAGCTCGGCCCGACGGTACCGTCCGCCTGGTACTTGGGCCAAAAAAAGCCGTCGCCATCAATTGTCCGGGCGGCGAATTCCAGGAACAGCCCGGAACAGTCGGGATGGCCGGCCATGGCCAGCGACCTGGCGGTCAGGGCGGCGTCCCGGGGCCAAACATAAGCGTAGTTGTCGCGGTTCGTCGTCATGATGTCCATGTCGGTGGACGCGATAAACCCGCCCGAGCGATCAAGCCCCGCGCGAGCCAGCATGAGGCTCAGGCGGTAGCAATCCTCCACCGCCTCCGGGAGGTCGGACGGAGCCGCGGACGCACCCAGCCATCGCCTCCAATACGACTCCGTCTCGCCTATCAACGTTTCCACGCCCGTCTCCGATACCCAGGAGTTAATCCGCATGATTTCCCGTTCCCCTGCAGCCGCGCACATCCAGTAGGACACAGGGATCGCTTCATTCGCGCCGATCTCGAGCCAGAACGCGACTGTGCTGTCGATCGAACCGTGAGATGCGCCGTGTCCCTCGAGGCGGCCGTCCTCCGCGTCGCGCCACGTGCCCTCGACTCCGCCGTGCCGCTTCTTCCCCACCGTGTATTCACTGAACCCGGCGCCGCAAGCCCTTCCCGAGAAACAGAAGTATGTTCCGCGCTTGTAGTGCACGATCGCGTTCGATGACGGATCGTAGTAGGCGGAGTCACCGATGTCCGATTCGTCTATGCATAGGTCGTTCACGAAGAATAAGCGGAGGTGGCGGGCCATGGAGGTCCGGTTTGCGACGAGGACCCGCCTCAATAGGACGTTTTCCCTGTAATGCACGCATTCCGAGAAAGCCATCTCGATCCCCATTCCGGCGTGTACCGCGGTTGACATCGAGACTAAGCAGCGGGACGCGTATCGGATCGACCTCGCCCAATCGTCCGAGTCGATCCAGGAGAAGCGACCACCTTCCCACAGGCCGACCATGTTCCTCCTCCCCTGGACGTGGTTCTTCATCCCGACGTGAGGGTAGAGGATTTCTCGCAGCACAAGGCGCGAATCAAAGTTGACGGTGAGGGAGCCGTTTCCAAGAACCAGCGCTCTGGGCACCGTATCCTCCCGTATAAAAGAGTAGCGATCACTCCATATTGAAAACTGTGGATTTCTTCAGTCATGTTGTCACGGGAGGGGGGATAGTATGCAGTTCTGGGCCGTTCTCGCCGCAGCGGCACTGGCCCTCGCGGGGATCATACTCGCCGGCCGGTTCGGCCTGCTGGAAAAGCCCGCCACACCGGCCGAACCTTCTCGACGCCGGCCGGAGCGATGGCCGGAGCGGTCTGGAGCGCTGGATACGGAGTTCGCTCGAGAACTCGCGCCCCAAGACGCCCCCCCTCGCGAAAAACCCACATACGAAGCCGAATACGCGGTGCCATCGAGATACGGCGACAACGCCGTAGTACTCATGGTGCGCGATCCGGAATGGCTTTACGTGTACTGGGAAATCCAACCCGTTGAGGCGCAGCGAGAGGCCGGCCGCCTGGGAGTGGATCTATCCGATTCGACGCCCGTGTTGCGGGTATATGACGTGACCGGCGGAACCGCTGATGAGAGCGGGGCGACGTTCCGCGACATCATCCTATCCGAGTACGCCGACAGGTGGTTCGTGAGCGCCATGAAGCCATCTCACGAGTACTACGCCGAGGTTGGGCGCGTGACACGTTCGGGCAGGTTCGTGCCGTTCGCCCGGTCGAACCGGGTCACGACCCCGCCGGCCGGAGTATCCCCTGTCACGTCGCCCGAATGGCCGCCGTTGGAATGGCCCGTGGCTGGCTATGTGGGCGGAGTGAGTTCTCCCGAGTACCTCGGAAAGGCGGCTCACAGGTGACAAAAGGTTGCATCGCTCCGATCCTCCACGCGCATCTCCCGTACGTGCGCCACCCAGAGCACGAAGACTTCCGCGAGGAGTGGTGGTTCTTCGAGGGAATGACTGAGTGTTACATGCCGCTGGTGGATCTGCTCAAGCGGCTCAACGACGAGGGCGTCCGGTACAGGTTGACGATCTCCCTGACCCCGCCGCTACTGTCGATGATGTCGGACCCACTGCTCCGGCACAGGTACTCCAGGCACCTGGCGAGACTCATAGAGCTCGCCCAGAAAGAGGTCAACCGGCTCAGCGGAGACCCCACCTTTGGGCCTCTCGCGCGGATGTATCTGCACAATTTCCTGCGTACCAGGCACCTGTACGAGGACGTCTTTCACACGGACCTGATACGCGCGTTCCGGGACCTTCAGGATTCGGGATCGATCGAGATCATGGCGAGTGCCGCCACGCACGGCTACCTCCCTCTCCTGGACTATAATAGAGAGGCGGTCCGGGCACAGATTGAAGTTGGGGTCGGGACGTACGAGCGCTGCTTCGGGCGCAAACCGAGGGGTTTCTGGCTTCCCGAGTGCGGATACACCCCCGGTCACGACGCATTCCTGGCGTCTCACGGGATCAGGTACGTCGTCATGGAAACCCACGGCGTGCTTCACGCCACTCCAAGTCCCCGGTACGCCTGGTTCGCGCCCGTTCTCACTCCATCCGGCGTCGCCGCTTTCGCTCGCGACCCCGAAAGCTCCAAGCAGGTCTGGAGCGCCCAGGAGGGTTACCCCGGAGACCCGTGTTATCGCGAATTCTATCGCGACATCGGCTACGACCGGGAGGAAGACTACATAGCGAAGTATCTCCCCGACAACAATCGAGCTAATCTGGGGATCAAGTATTACAGGATCACCGGCAAGGACAATCCATGCAAGGCGCCGTACGACCCGCAGGCCGCGATGGAGCGAGCCTCGGTCCATGCCGGTAACTTCATGTTCAACAGGCAGAAGCAGGTGGAGTACTGGGCCCACGCCCTCGGCCGCCCGCCGGTCATCGTTTGCCCGTACGATGCGGAGTTGTTCGGGCATTGGTGGTACGAGGGTCACTCGTGGCTCGAGTATCTCTTCAAGAAGGTGGCCTTCGATCAGGATGTCATCGAGATGGTGACGCCATCCGAGTACCTGGACATGTTCCCCGCGCTTCAGCCGTGCGCACCGGTGAGTTCTAGTTGGGGCTACAACGGATACAACGAGGTGTGGCTGGAGGGAAGCAACGACTGGATATACAGGCATCTCCACAAAGCAGCCGGGCGGATGACGGCCATGGCCAGGGCCAACCCAGGCGGGGCTGCTGACCCAGGCGGGGCAAACCAGTGCGCTTCCGGAGCCCTAAATCGAGCGCTCAACCAGGCCGCACGCGAACTGCTACTGGCTGAGGCGAGTGACTGGGCGTTCATCATGAAGACGGGCACAGTTACGGAGTATGCGACCAGGAGGATAAAGAGCCACCTGGGCCGCTTCACGAAGATATACGACTCGCTCCAGGAAGACCCGAATGGCGGACACCTAGACGAAGGATGGCTGTCCGGGGTGGAGGCGTCGGACAATATTTTCCCCGATATCGATTACCGGGTCTATCGTTGACAGATCCAGGCGATAATAGACGACGCCTCCAGGGCTCACCTGTGTCCCCGAGCACGACTATTATGTGCCGGAGGGACGCCTATGCAAGGGTTTTGCGGCGGGGCGAATGTAACCACTGTCCTGATTGCGCTGGCCAAGGCCCTGGACCTGGTTGGCAAGGGCGTGTTCCCTAGGCTCCGGCACGGGGTCGAGGTCGCTTATACCTCTCTCCGGATCTGCGAGTCCGTTGGCAGCCTGAGCGCGGTGGACAGCCGTGAACTGTTGTGGGCGGCCCTCGTTCACGACACCGGCGTCTCGAGCATGGCTCAGCGCGCCAGTCTCATTGAGTTCGAAATCGAGAATCCCTTCGAACACGCCGAGCGGGGAGCGCGTCTTCTGTCAATAGTTCCCTGGTTATCCGGGGTCTCCAACCTGGTTGCCCACCATCACGACAGATACGATGGCGACAATCCCGGCCGCGCCCGCGGCCAAGCCATTCCCCTGGGTTCGAGGATCATCCACCTCGCGGACAGGCTATCGATACTCGCCCACCGCGTGTCTAACGCGCTGATCGATAAGGATGTGATCCTCGGGTGGCTCCGAAGTCGCGCGTCAGCGGTATTCGATCCGTCTCTCGTAGGGGCGCTGCAATCGATCGCGGCCAGGACCGCCTTCTGGCTGGATCTCATGTCGGACGATCTGGAGCAGCACTTGCTCGACATAGCGCCGGAGGACGGCCCTCGGCTCTCGCTTGAGGATCTCGAGCCGGTTTCCCGGGTGTATGCGGAGGTAATCGACGATAAGAGTCCGTTCACAAGGAGTCATTCGGCAGGCGTGGCGGCGGTGGCGGACCGCCTGGCGACGATGGCCGGCTGCGACCGGTCCGAAGTCACTCTCATCAAAGTATCCGCCTTTCTGCACGATCTGGGAAAACTCGGCGTGCCCGATGAGGTGCTCGATAAGCCGGGCTCTCTCTCGCCCAATGAATGGGCTTCCATCTGGGCTCACCCCTACGACAGCCTGCGCATTTTGCGAGGGGTCCCTGTTTTGCACGAAGTAGCGCGGTGGGTCTCGTACCATCACGAGAGGCTGGATGGGTCGGGATACCCGTTCGGCGCCGCAGCCGACGAGTTGGACCTCGGCTGCAGGTTGATATGCGTGAGCGATGTGTTCCAGGCCCTCAACCAGGCGCGCCCTTACCGGGCGCCTATGGGTGACGATGAGGTTGCCCGGGTGATGCGGGGGATGGTGAGTTCCGGACATCTCGACGGATCGCTGGTCGAGATGGTCCTCGAAGATTACGGGCGCTTCAGATCCCTGGCGGAACAGATCTCCTGACGAGTTCATATCCCGGTGTGATAAGCATCGGGCGGTAATCCCGGCGGCGCTCCTCCATCTCGCATCAGATGCAACTGCGAGCGTGTTTTGACGAGTCGATACTCCCAGTGACTCCGGCGTGCAGGAATAGGGCCTGGAACGGGCGAAGCAGGTCCCCGTACACGCAAGAAGGGGTTCTTCAGGGGAGGCTTGGACCGAATGTTCATCATGCTTCTGCTCGGCAGCCTGTGCATCTCGTTCGTCGTCTCCATGATGCTCGCGAGGACGTTCAAGAAGCCGGTTTCAGCGATACTCGGACGCATCATACCGGAGGATATAAGCTCCGCTTGGGTGTCGTACATCGTGTTCGCCATGCACGTTGCGGGCATCTCCAACGGCGTGAGGGTTTGGGACCTGGAGAGGTACTTCGCCACGGGGGCCACGCCCAAGGAAGCCGGCCCGATCCCGCTGACATCCGACCGCATCTTCCTCGAGTGTTACAGGACCCTCATAGGCACCTTGCAGGGCGTCTCCGGCGTGCTGTTGACGTTCTTCGCAGTTTCCATGATCGCATACGTGATCATCCGCCTGCTGGAGTCCAAACGCGAAAAGAGCGCATAGAAACGCGAGGGCGCGCTCGATACCCATCGAGGGCGCCTTCTCTTCATTCGCAACCTATTTCCGCGCGCCGCCCGTCTTGCGGGCGTCCACAGCGGGAAACCCTTCGCGGGCAACCCTGTGGGGCAACCCCGCGGCGCGGATTCCTTCTACCCGATCCGCCCGCCGGCGTGGGGCGACCTCCCCCAGCGACTAGACCCTGCTGTCGCCGGTGTCCTGCATGTCCTGGCATTCCCGCTCCTGGCATTCCCGCTTTCTAATCCCGCAGCCGCCGGACGGCTGGAAGGCCGACCAGTGGTTCGAAAGGGCCGTCCGCCCCCTGCAGGCTGCCGTGGTCCCGTTCGCTCAGGAGCGGGGATATTGTAATCGAATCCGTCGAGGGTCCTCTTCTGAATCGGCTTGCCCAGGGCGCGCTCGATCTCGCGGATCGTCTGAGAGTCTTCCTTTGTGGCCAGCGTGTACGCTTCGCCGTGATGCTCGGCCCGTCCCGTGCGACCGATGCGGTGGATGTACGCATCCGGTCCATCGGGCATGTCGTAGTTGATCACGCGCGATATCCTCATCACGTCGAGGCCCCTCGCCGCGATGTCCGTCGCAACCAATAGCGGGAATTTGCCCCGCCTGAAACCGTCCAGAGCTTCCTGGCGCTGGCGTTGAGACCTGTTGGAGTGGATGGTCGCTGCGTCGTATCCGGCCTGCCGGATCTGTCGCGCGACTCGGTCGGCCCGGTGTTTCGTCCTGGTGAATACCAGCGTCGAGCCATCTTCCGAATGATCCAGGATCCTCAGCAACAGGGCCGTCTTGAGATGATTTGGGACCGGGTAAAGCGCGTGCGATACTGTGCCCGCCGGTTTCGCGGTCCCCATGTCGACCCGGACAGGGTCGATCAACGTCTTGGCGGCGAGTTCCTCGATAGCGGGGTCAAACGTGGCCGAGAACAGCATCGTCTGGCGTCGCCGCGGCAGGTGCTCCACGATGCGCTTTACCGACGGGTAAAAGCCCATGTCGAGCATTCGGTCCGCCTCGTCCAGCACGAGCGCCTCAACCCCGCGAAGGTCTGCGTTACCGCGATCCATGTGGTCGAGAAGACGGCCGGGGCAGGCCACGATTATTTCGACGCCCTGCTTTAATGCCTGTTCCTGCGGTTGCATACCTACTCCGCCGTACACAACGGCGGAACGAAGGTTTGTGTGCTTCGCCAGCATCCTGATGTGCGCTTGAATCTGCTCAGCAAGTTCACGCGTGGGCGTAACCACAAGCGCGCGGGTGCGCCTCGCGGGAGCCCGCTCCTTCAACAACAGATTGAGAAGCGGCAGGACGAACGCCGCGGTCTTGCCGGTGCCCGTCTGAGCGGTACCGATGACATCTCGTCCCTCCAGGCCCGGCGGGATAGCCGCCTCCTGGATCGGGGTGGGCGCGCTGTAGCCCGCCGCGGCGATTGCCCTCAGCAGACGCGCGTCCAGTAGAAAATCAGAAAACCTCAAATTCTTCCTCCTTGTACTTACCGACCTGCGCCTATCAGATTGCGCCTCGCGCAGCGCCCACTGATGCGGCGGAGATTCGGTATTGCGGGATAAAACTCGGCGACGGCGAGCCGTGCGCTCCCGTCGCCCATCCTCACAAGGTCTAATCCTACACTTACTGGAACCAGGAGTCAAGTCCGCGCAGACATGCGGACTCGCACACGCAGACCCGTCGCGCCACCGACACCGACGGATCCGTGCGCCACAGCACGGATCTGTGCTAGACCCATGCGGTCACGCACGATTCGGGACGGGATTCGACGCGCGGGAATCCAAGTGGCGGCGTCCTGGACTTGCGGTAGTATAATGAGAATGCACCGACATTCGAGATGGGAGTGACGCGTAGTGGCAGTGGAGTCGGTTCGGAGGGTCTTCAATACCCGGGCTCGCAGGGTGGACCTCCGTTAGCCACATGGCCTCCAGACAGGCCATAGAGTATGGAGGGTTCCCTCTGCGGCACCAATGCAGGGAGGAATCCATGTTGGATATGGGATCACTGGGGTGGAACGCCGCCTTCGAGCGTGACTTCCAACGCTACTCGCTCGAGGGTAATTCAGCCGGGAGAATCGCCGGAGAGCATCTCCATCTTTATCGCGTGTATGCGGAGCAGGGAGAATTTCTGGCCAGGGTATCCGGCAAGATGAGACACAATGCG
>JAHDPS010000031.1 GCA_018434225.1 Bacillota bacterium | reverse complement strand
CCTCGCGCCCGCCCGCAGAAGCGCGCGGAGGACGCTCTTCGCGACCACGGAACCACCGTGGCACCCGATCTCGATCAGGTCCTCGCGCGTGTATGACCTCGGTGCCTTGAACACCGTCAACAAGACCTCGTCCAGCGTCTCCCGTGACAATGGATCCACAACATGGCCGTAGGCCACGGTGTGGCTCTCCACCGGAAAGCCGCCGCGGAATACCCTCCGGGCCACCGCTACCGCCTCCGGGCCGCTCAGCCTCACCACCGATATCCCGGCCTCACCCGCCGGGGTGGATATCGCCGCGATTGTATCCCCCTGATTGAACTCCATTCGCCGCTCACCACCATATCTCGACCGTCCCGGACCGACGTCATACTCCCCGCCTTATCCCCGCTGCGTACGGGGCATATAATACCACAAATAGATAGGCGCGACGGCAATAAACCCTCGCGCACCAATCCCTGACCGTATGACATTGTGGTTTACGCCCGCATAAGCAGCCGCCATACGGGACCCGCCTTACGACTGTAGGCTCTTTTCCCGGTTCATCTCTTGATGGATACTATTATCTTCCTGAAAGGCTCTTCTCCCTCGCTGCGAGTCTCGACCGCATCATTCTGCTGCAGGGCGAGATGCACGATCCTGCGCTCGTGGGCGGGCATAGCCTCGAGCGTAACCGGCCTTCCCGTGCGCGCCACCTTCTCTGCGGCCCTCTCGGCCAGGCGCCTCAGGGATTCTTCCCGCCGCCTCCGGTACCCTTCGATGTCCAGGATAACCCTTCGCCGGTCGTCCGTTCCCTTATGCGCCGCAAGATTGAGGAGGTATTGAAGGCTATCGAGCGCCTGCCCGTGCCTGCCGATCAGCATCCCGACCTCGCTGCCGGTGACATCGACGAATATGAATTCTTCGCTCTCCGAGACCTTCGAGAACAGGCTAATCCTCAGAGCTCTGCCTATATCCTCCAGCAGGTCCCTTATCAGGGCGCTCTTGCTCGCTTTAACTGTCACCCTTACGCGCGCGTCTTTCGAGCCCAGTAACCCGAACAGGCCCTTGCTCCCTTCATCCAGAACCTCCACAACGACATTATCGCGGTCCTCGCCGAGCTCCTCGAGGGCAAGCGCGATCGCTTCCTCCGCCGTCTTACCCCTTTTTTCCACCGAGATCATGTCGTTCCCCCCGCCTCCTCTTTCCGGACAGGCACTCTGGGAATAACAAGCCTCTCCGCAATGCTCCAGAGGTTGCTCACCACCCAGTAAAGCGACAGCGCGGCCGGGTATCTCATAGCCATCCAGCCGATCAGTATAGGGAAGACGAACATCATCGAAGACTGACTCGCGTCCGCCCCCGGTGGCGTAGTGACCTTAACCTGTAGGAACGTAGACACGGCGGCGAGGACCGGAAGAACGTATGTCGTATCCGGTTTACCCAGGTTCCATATCAAAAACGATGCGGTCTTGAGCGGCGCGTACTTATCGAGCGCCTGGAAAAACGCGATCAGGAAAGGGAATTGTACCAATAGGAGCAAACAGCCGGACAAGGGGTTGACCTTGTGTTTCTTCCAGAGGTCCATTGTCTCCCTATTAAGCCTCTCGGGTTCGCTCTTATACTTCTTCTGAAGCGCGTTCAGTTCGGGTTGAAGCTGCTGCATTTTCGCCGTTGACTTGGTCTGCAACAACGTGAACGGGAAGAGCACTATCCTGACGATGATAGTCAGCAGGATTATCGCAAGTCCGTAGCTGCCGGTCTGCCCATACAGATACCCCATCCCATCCTGCATCACACCTGAAAGCCAGCTCAAACGATTGTCCTCCCTTTCCTGCCCATCCCAGGATCATTCCCCGGAACCCGAGACCCCAACCAGGTTACGGCACAGGGTCATAACCCCCGCGGCACAACGGGTTGCACCGCAACAGCCGCCGGAGTCCAAGGGCAACGCCCTTAGCCGCGCCATACTTCCGAACAGCCTGGCTCATGTATTCTGAACAGGTTGGATAATACCTGCAATTTCGCCCAAAATACGGCGAAAATACCTTTTGATACATGCTAATCAGGGCAAGGATCGCTCTTGCGGCCGGAGTCAATCCACACCACCCCCGCCGCTCAGGACCCCCGCCCGCTCGAGAAGGCGGCAAACCTCCGCTCTGACGTCGGTAAACGACGCCCCGCAGGCTCCCCTTCCGGCTACGAAAACCAGTCGAATCCCGTCCGGCAACAAGGGATACAT
Organism: Bacillota bacterium; assembly: GCA_018434225.1. Classification (GTDB taxonomy): domain Bacteria; phylum Bacillota; class Sulfobacillia; order JABLXB01; family JABLXB01; genus SM1-B181. Next base: position 16,437 of record JAHDPS010000031.1, on the reverse strand, counting down.
TCCCCTCACGGCCTCCCGCACGAGCCTACGAAAACGGTTCCTCGCGACGGCCCCGCCGGTCCTCTTCGATGCGACGACGCCGGTCAACCGGCCCTTGCCTCCACGCAACACATAGAGCCTCAACAATCTACCGGAGAAGGCCCTACCCGAACGGTATGTAATCCTAAAGTCCTTCGACTTGCGAAGCCTTTCCGCCCGTTTCAGCACCCCGAAACCGGCCTCCCGAAAGCCCTCCTCGAAAACAAATGCGGTCCGCAATCCGCCGACCGCACTTCTCGCATTAACCTACCCAAGCAGATTATGCCGTGAGCCTCTTCCGGCCAACAAGCCTCCTTCGCTTGATGACCCTGCGGCCACCCGCGGTGCGCATTCTGGCGATGAACCCGTGGGTTCTCTTGTGCTTCCTCACCTTCGGTTGATACGTTCTCTTCAAAGGAATGTGCCTCCCGGCGCTGTCCCGCGCAAAGGTTCAGGCTGAATTATATCTGATAGCAGTCCGGAGTGTCAATAAACGTGCTTAAGCAGGACATATGATGAGGGATCCCTGGCAGCGTCATTGTTGCCAAGGCAGGAGGTTTTTGCTATCATGTGGCGTAGACAAGATCGCCGGACTCGTTCCGGCGATTCTTGACCATTATCCACAGTTTGTGGGTAATCATGTGAATGGCGTGTGAATAGCGCGTGGTTGCTACCATATGCACCCGGCCCCGCCGGTCCACGCGTGGCGATCTTTTCCGACACACCGCCCGCCACCATCCAGAAAGGTGGGACCTAGATGCGGACTGAGCTGGGGGAAATGTGGGAAAAGGCACTTGAAGCGATGGAGATGGACCTTGTCAAACCTACATTCCAGCAATGGCTCAAGAACACGAGACCGCTTGCGCTATACGGCGACACGATGGTCATCAGCATCCCCAACGAATTCGCTAAGAATTGGGTCGAATCCCGCTACACCCCCATCCTGAAGAAGATCCTCAGGGAAATGTCGGGGCAGGATGTGAACCTCAGGTTCGTGATCCCCCCCTCCGACCAGGACACGAACGAAGGGACCGAGGTCTCGGCGCCTCAACCGACGACCGGCCCGCGGGACGACGCGTACTCCAGGCCGCTTCTGAATCCGAGATATACATTTGACACGTTCGTCGTCGGAGCCAGCAACCGTTTCGCCCATGCGGCCGCACTGGCGGTGGGAGACGCACCGGCGCGCGCTTACAATCCCCTATTCGTGTACGGGGGGGTGGGCCTCGGCAAAACCCATCTCATGCAGGCGATAGGTCATCACGTGCTCAGGGATGACCCAAAGGCGACCGTCGTATACGTATCCACCGAGACGTTCACCAACGAACTGATATTATCCATTCGTGACAGGACCACGTTCGCCTTCAGGAATAAATACAGGAACATCGACGTGCTCCTGATAGACGACATACAGTTCCTTGCCGGAAAAGAGGGCACGCAGGAGGAGTTCTTCCACACTTTCGATGCTCTCCACCAGGCCAACAAGCAGATCGTCATCTCGAGCGACCGCCCCGCGAGGGAGATAGCGACGTTGGAGGAGCGACTCCGAACCAGGTTCGAGTGGGGACTCACGTGCGACATCCAGCCGCCGGATCTCGAGACCAGGGTAGCCATTCTGCGGAAGAAGGCGTATTCGGAGAATCTGTCCGTGCCGCTCGATGTACTGCAATACATAGCGACCCAGATAGAGACCAATATTCGGGAACTCGAGGGCGCCCTGATACGAGTAGTGGCATACACCTCTCTGACTAACAAGCCCATCGATCTCTCCATGGCCGTGGAGGTACTCAAGGACGTCATACCCGCGGCCAAGCCCCGGCAGGTCACCATAGATCTCATCCAGAAGGTCGTATCGGATCATTACGGCCTCGATCCAGAGGATCTTAAAGAGAAAAGGCGCACCCGCAATGTGGCGTTCCCAAGACAAGTCGCCATGTACCTCGCAAGGGAACTCACAGACGCCAGTCTACCTCGCATTGGCGAGGTATTCGGGGGCCGCGACCATACTACTGTAATACACGCCTGCGACAAGATATCGCGCATAACATCATCCGACCAGGGCTTAGTGTACGTGCTCGAACTCCTGACACAGAAGATCAAGGGAAAATGAGCTCACAGGCCGCATGTGGACAAGTAGTGGAGAAACCGACACGAGTTTACACCTTTTTCCATTCAGTGGATACTGTGGATTCACGCCATAGCCTTTCCACATACTTGTCCCTAGGGGCAAACCCTTGAAAGCCAACGATTCGACTTACTTGTCCACATTATCGACAGGATATACTGCTATAGACTTCTAATATTTAATATAAGTACCCAGAAGAAAGTCATCCACAGCAGGGAGGGACACCGGAGTGAGGATATCTCTGGATCAATCGAGCCTCGCGGCGGGCATTCAGGCTGTATCAAGAGCGGTATCGGCCAGGAGTGCCATGCCTGTTCTTTCAGGGATACTGATCAGCGCGACGGATAATGGCGTCGTTTTTAAGGCGTACGACACAGAGATAGGGATCGAAGCGCCGGTTGAAGCGAAGGTGGAGAAGAACGGTGCAATAGTACTTCCGGCTAAGATAATGGGGGAGATAGTTAGGAGTATCCCGCGCGGGGATATAGTGATAGACGCGGATCAGCCCAATTTCACAGCTGTACTGACGTGGGGGAGATCGGAATTCACTATCCACGGTATCGACCACACTCAGTTTCCGGCTACTCCCGACGCATCCAGCGGGGAATCCATGGCGGTCGATGTGGAGACGTTCAAGAATCTAATAAGGCAAACCACGTTCGCCACGGCTCAAAACGAGCTGAGGCGGGCGCTGACCGGCGTGCTCCTTGAGGCGTCAGGGCGCGAGGTCAGCATGGTGGCGATTGACGGGGTTAGATTGGCTCTTCGCAGAGCCTACCTGAATAACGACGGTATGGCTGAGACCAGGGCCATACTTCCAGCGAGGGCGTTGAACGAAGTGGCCAGGTTTATGCAGGCCGGCTCGGGGGATCTATCGGTGAGAGTGGGACAGGGACAGGCATCCTTCACTGTCGGCGAAGTAATGGTTGTGAGCAGGTTATTGGAGGGACAGTTCCCTCCGTACTCACAGATAATCCCGAAGTCATATTCGACAACCGTGACGGTAAAGAGGCAGGACCTCCAGGATGCCTGCGAACGGGCGTCGGTGGTGTCCTCTGACAAGGATAACACGATACACATGCGATTGACGGGGGACCGGATCGAGATAAGCGCAGCGTCGCCCGAGGTGGGGAGGGTTCGCGAAGAGGTCGACGCCCACGTCGAAGGGGAAGAGGTAGAAATAGCGTTCAACGCGCGCCTCGTGGTGGAGGGGCTCAGAGTCATTGATTCGGAGGAGGTATTGCTAAGGTCGACGGGGAGATTCAGCCCCGCATGCATCAGAGCGGTTGAACACGAGAACTTCATCTACATAGTGATGCCCCTCAGGACGACGGACGTGTCGTGATTATTGAGCGACTCACCATTTCGAACTTCCGTAACTATCGCGACGCGGACGTGCGCCCTTCGCCCGACCTGAACGTGCTCTACGGCGATAACGCGGCGGGGAAGACTAATATGCTCGAGGCCATCATAGTGGCTTCGACTGGAAGGTCGCCCCGGGCGTCGCGAGACTCGGAAATGGTCAGGTGGAATGAGGGCGGTTTCCACGTCAGGGCTCAGGTGTGCGGGAACGGAGGGTCTTCCGACCTCGAGGTCGGTTGCGATATTTCGGGGAAAAAGATAGTCCGCGTCAACGGCCAGGAAAAGAGGGTTGGGGATCTTCTCGCGAGGTTGAACACGGTCAGTTTTCTTCCCGACGACATCCTGGTAGTCAAGGGATCGCCGGCCCGACGCCGCAGGCTATTGGATCTCACCCTTTCCCAGGGAAGTCAGGGTTACCACTATCACCTCTTGCAGTACCAGAGGATCCTCCTTCATAGGAACGCCCTCTTGCGGGATCTGGCGGTGAGGCGCCGGACGAGCGATGTGGGAAGCCTCGTGGAACCATGGGATCGCCAGATCGCTAAGGTGGGGGCATTCATCGTCGAGCGCAGGAAGGCAGCCCTGACGATCCTATCGACAGCGGCAGCCGCGGCGTATTCGCGCATGTCCGGAGGGGAATCGTTGCTGGTGAAATACGCGCCGTCGATTCCGCTCGACGACGGCGATGACGCCGATGCGATTTCCCGGCGTATGCTGGGCTGCCTTGAGGAATGCAGGGGCGAGGACATAAGGCACGGGGCGACGAGCGTCGGCCCTCACAGGGACGATATCTCTTTTCAAGTGAACGGGAGCGACGCCCGGTTATTCGGTTCTCAGGGCCAACAGCGCACTGTCATACTAGCAGTAAAGGCCGCAGAAATCCAGTTCCTGAAGTCGAAGAACGGAGAGGCCCCGGTGTTATTGCTCGACGATGTGTTTTCCGAACTGGACGATGCGCGCCAGGCATCTGTGGCGCGGGAGATGGCCGCGGGCCTGCAGTGCTTCATCACCTGCACGGAGATGGATCGGATCGAGGACATGGTGGATGACGCGTCATTGTATAGGGTTAGGGCGGGGGAGGTGGCCGCCATTGATGCCCATCAGGGATGCTCTTGACGGTCTCGTCCGCCGCCTCGGTCTCTCGAAACGCGCCGGCGGCTTTCGCATAATGGAGTTGTGGGCGGACGTCGCCGGTCCACAGATAGCGCGTCGTACGGCTCCTGTGCGCGTCGCGGACGGCATACTATTCGTGGACGTGGAGTCGCCGGCATGGGCTTCCCAGCTCACATTCATGAAGCACGAGCTCGTGGACAGGCTTAACGCTAAAGCCGGAGAAGTATATGTGCGGGACATTCGCTTCAGATCGAGGAGCCTGCGCAAGGCGGGCGACGATTGGCGGGGGGAGGATCCGGGCGCCCCGGGGGAAGTAGCCTCGTTCCTCCGCAGCGTTCGAGCGGACGCCGGTGATTGCGACGCCGCCGAGCGGATAGCCGGTGGAGGCTCGCCCCTACAGGGGGCGATGAGAGGAGTCATCGTGGCTCACCGGAGGCTTGGACGCGCCAGATCGATGGCTGGATGGGAGACCTGCCCCGAGTGCGGGCGAATGTACCATAAAAAACTGGGACACTGCCCCAGGTGCGGTTCCGGCGATATTCCAGGCGGGACTGTAACCGGAGGCGGCTAAGAGGGAGGATTTCTTTTGTTGTTGCACATAGGAGCCGACGTTACGGTGCTCCTCAAGGACGTGATCGTGATCCTGAACGCGAGACGCGGCCTCGCCGAGTCGACGCGCCAGTTTCTCGGGAACGCGAGGCACAAGGGCGCGGTCCGATTGATCGCGGATGGGGCGCCGAAGTCGATAGTGGTATTGGACGAAAAGGTCTACCAGTCGCCCATCTCGTCAGTAACCCTTGCCAAGAGGGCCGGGGAAAAGGGCGCCGGCAGGGACGACCGCTGAACATCGAGAACCTGAGGGGCCGAACATGGATTCGACACCCAATACCCGGCTATGGTATAATTCTTGCGGTAATCAGGCGGAGAGGAGCAGTTCCGCATAAATATGACTCCTGAAAACAATGGTGATTCCACCACAATCCAGAACAACAACCACGCTTACGATGAAACGCAGATCCAGGTGCTCGAGGGGTTGGACGCCGTACGCCGCCGGCCCGGCATGTATATTGGGACGACGGGATCACGGGGCCTTCACCACATGGTTTACGAGGTTGTGGATAACTCCGTCGACGAGGCCCTGGCGGGCGCCTGTTCCAACGTTGAGGTAGTCCTCCACGATGACGGCAGCTGCAGCATCGTCGATAACGGAAGGGGCATACCCGTAGGCATTCAACCCAAAATAGGTCGACCGGCGGTCGAGGTCGCCCTTACGATGTTGCATGCCGGCGGCAAGTTCGGCGGAGGCGGGTACAAGGTCTCCGGCGGATTGCACGGCGTGGGCGTGTCCGTCGTGAATGCGCTCTCCGAGTGGTTGGTGGTCTGGAGCAGGCGCGAGGGCGGCGAATTCACGCAACGCTTCGAGCGAGGCAAGCCCGCGACGGAACTCACCAGGGTCCGCGACATCGATGAGAACGGGACAACCGTTCGGTTCAAACCCGATCCGGAGATATTCGAGGACGTCAATTTCGATTATGAGACTATAAGGCAGCGCCTGCGCGAGCTGGCTTTCCTGAACGAGGGACTGCACCTTTCGCTTCGAGACGAGAGGACCGGCCAGGAGGATTCGTTCAAGTACGACGGGGGACTCTCCTCATTTGTGGAGCATCTCAACAAGAATAAAGACGTCCTGCACACGAGGCCGGTAATGCTGCGCGGCGGCAAGGAAGACACGCAGGTGGAGCTGGCCCTCCAGTACAACGACAGCTACGCGGAGGCAATATACTCATTCGCTAACACCATCCGGACCCACGAGGGCGGTGCCCACGAGGCCGGGTTCAAGATGGCCCTTACCAGGGTGCTGAACGATTACGCCAGAAAATACGGCCTGCTCAAGGAGAATAGCGCTAACCTCTCCGGCGAGGACGTGAGAGAGGGCCTCGTGGCGGTCCTCCATGTTAAGCTCTCGGAACCCCAGTTCGAGGGACAGACCAAGACCAAGCTCGGGAATACCGAGGTGGCCGGCATCACGAATTCAGTGGTGGGGGAGGGTCTGGCCGACTTCCTGGAGCAGAATCCCCCTGTGGCGCGCAGGATCGTGGAGAAGGCGCTCCTCGCGTCGCGCGCGCGGGATGCCGCCAGGCAGGCGCGCGAACTGACGAGGCGCAAGAGCGCCCTCGAGGTGACTGCCCTGCCGGGTAAGCTCACCGATTGTATCACGCGCGATCCGGCCATGGCGGAGGTCTTCCTGGTTGAGGGCGACTCAGCCGGTGGCTCGGCGAAGCAGGGACGGGATAGGAGATTCCAGGCTATACTGCCGCTCAGGGGCAAGATTCTGAACGTCGAGAAGGCCCGTCTCGACAAGGCCCTCGGTCACGAAGAGATCAGGACGATCATTACCGCGTTGGGCACTGGCATCCGCGAGGAATTCGACCTCTCAAAGGCGCGGTACCACAGGACAATCATCATGACCGACGCCGATGTGGACGGCGCGCATATTCGCACCCTCCTGTTGACGTTCTTCTACAGGTACATGCCTGAACTCATCGCGGCGGGGTACGTCTACATCGCGCAGCCGCCGCTCTACCTGGTCAGCAAGGGCAAGGCGCACAAGTACATTTACAACGACAGGGATTTGGAGAAGTTCCTCAACGAGATCGGGCGCGATGGGGTGGCGCTCCAGAGATATAAGGGTCTCGGCGAGATGAACGCCGAACAGCTCTGGGAAACCACGATGGACCCGGCAACCAGGACGTTGATGCAGGTTACGATAGATGACGCCTATGCGGCGGACCAGATATTCACCGTCTTGATGGGCGACAAGGTGGAACCCCGGAGGGAGTTCATCCAGGAGAATGCCGACAAGGTGCGCAACCTGGACACCATCGGTTGAAACTCGGTCCGGCTGAGAGGTGACGCAGGTGGAATTCACGGCGGGGAAGATACTGCCGGTCAACATAGAAGAGGAAATGAAGCGTTCGTACATCGACTACGCGATGAGCGTGATCGTGGCGAGAGCGCTGCCGGACGTCCGCGACGGCCTGAAGCCCGTGCAACGAAGGATATTGTACGGGATGAGCGAGATAGGCATGACCCCGGACAAGCCGTACAAGAAGTCGGCGAGGATAGTGGGCGAGGTGCTCGGCAAGTACCATCCCCACGGCGACGTCCCCGTATACGAGGCGATGGTGAGACTCGCCCAGGACTTCGCCGCCAGGTACCCGCTGGTGGACGGCCACGGCAACTTCGGATCGATTGACGGCGACTCGGCCGCGGCGATGAGATACACCGAGGCGCGCATGTCTCCTCTCGCGCTGGAACTCCTCAAGGACATCGACAAGGACACCGTCGACTGGTCGCCCAACTTCGACGAGACCCTGAAGGAACCCGTGGTCCTTCCTGCGAGGTTCCCCAATCTCATGGTGAACGGCTCGGCCGGCATCGCCGTAGGCATGGCGACGAACATTCCCCCTCACAACCTGGGCGAGGTCATCGACGGTATCGTAATGATGATCGACAAGCCGGATGTAACGCCCAAGGAACTGATGATGGCCATTAAGGGCCCGGATTTTCCCACGGGCGCGCTCATCGTGGGGAGGGACGGGATCAGGGAGGCGTACTTCGGAGGCCGCGGGATCATCACCATGAGGGCAGTCGCGCGCATCGAGGTATCCAACGCCGGCAAGACGAGGATCATTGTTACCGAGTTACCATATCAGGTCAACAAGGCGGCCTTGATCGAGCGGATCGCCGACCTAGTCAGGGATAAGAAGATAGAGGGGATATCCGATCTTCGCGACGAAAGCGACAAGAACGGACTGAGGATAGTCATCGAGCTTAAGCGCGAGGCGAATGCGAACGTCTTACTCAATCAGCTGTACAAGCACACAGCCATGCAGCAATCCTTCGGAGTCATCATGCTGGCCCTGGTTCACGGGAAACCGCTTGTCCTGAACCTGAGAGACATCCTGTTCCATTATCTCGAGCACCAGAAGGAAGTCACCGTACGCAGGACCAGGTTTGAACTGAAACAGGCCGAGGAACGCGCTCATATCGTTGAGGGCTTGAGGATCGCGCTCGCCAACCTTGACAGGGTCATAAAGATTATCAGGTCGTCCCGGACGGACGGCGACGCGCGCAACTCGTTGATGTCGACTTTCAACCTGAGCGAGAAGCAGGCCCAGGCGATCCTCGACATGCGGCTGAAGCGGCTTACATCCCTCGAGCGCGAGAAGCTCGAGGAGGAGTACCAGGAACTCGTGAAAACGATGGAATACCTGCGCGCGGTGCTGGCGAGCGAACAGATGGTGTACTCGATCGTCAGGAAAGAGCTGCTCGAGGTCAGGCAGAGGTTCGCCGACGAACGGCGGACGAAGATAATCGACGAGATAGGGGAATTCGAGGTCGAGGATCTCATTCCGGAAGAAGACGTCGTGATCACCCTGACCCATAACGGCTACATCAAGAGGATGCCGGCGAGCACCTACAGGGCGCAGAGGCGCGGGGGCAGGGGTATCACCGGGATGAGCGCGCGCGAAGAGGATTTCGTGGAGCACCTGTTCATCACGACGACACACCACTACCTCCTCTTCATTACCGACAATGGGAAGGCATACAGGCTCAGGGTGCACGAGATACCCGAAGCGAGCCGGCAGGCGAAGGGCCTGGCCGCCGTCAATCTTGTTCAGATAGAGCCCGGCGAAAAGATCACCGCCGTAATATCGATGAAGGACTTCTCGGAGGGGCAGTTCCTGTTGTTCGCGACCAGGAGAGGGATAGTCAAGAGGATCGACTTGGGCCAGTTCGCGAACATCAGGAAGGGCGGCATGCGTGCTCTCGACCTGCGGGAAGGAGACCAGCTCGTCGGGGTGCACTTCGTTACGGAGAAAGAAGAGGTCATCCTGGCGACCGAGCACGGCCAGGCGATACGGTTCCCCGCCAGTGAGGTACGCCCCATGGGCAGGGCCGCCCGCGGAGTCAATGGCATACGACTCAAGAAGGGGGACCAGGTCGTCGGGATGGACGTCGTGCGCGAGGGCCTGGAGGTGCTCACCGTCACGACGAATGGCTCCGGGAAGCGTACTCCTGAGGATGACTACCGCGTGCAGTCGAGGGGCGGCAAGGGCATCCGCAACATCAGGCTAACCGAGAAGACGGGGCGCGTTGTGGGCATCAAGATGGTGAGCGAGGCCGATGAGGTCATGTTGATGTCCGACGCGGGAATAATCATACGCATGGAAGTCCGCGAGATTAAGTCGTGCCACAGGGATACGCAGGGAGTCATATTGATGAGACTGGAGACCGGCACCTCGGTGACGGGACTCGCGCTGGTGGCGGCCAAGGAAGAGGATTGAGGCGCGTTGCTGCGCTCCGCTGAGGTTCGGTGAAACCCTGCGAGGCAAGGGTGGTGTTCGATGTCTGAGATCGTGCCCGTGGGAGGCGGGAGATGGCTGATCCCGGTGGATTACATGCCGGGCATGAGGGTCCCCGGCGTTATCTACGCCGATGACCGGTTGATCGAGGCTGTCATCGAGGACAAGGCATACGAACAGGTAGCAAACGTCGCCTGCCTGCCGGGGATCGTGGGGGCCTCGCTGGCCATGCCCGACATCCACCTCGGATACGGTTTCGCCATCGGCGCGGTAGCGGCGATGGACGTGGATGCGGGTGTGATCGTTCCAGGCGGGATCGGTTACGATATCAACTGCGGCGTGCGCCTTCTCCGGAGCAATCTGGAGGTGGAGCAGGTACTCCCCAGGTTGGAGGAAGTTGTATCGGACCTGTTCTCCACGATCCCGGCGGGCGTCGGGTCGGAGGGCAAAATAAAGGCGGGGAGGGCGGATCTCCTCGGCGTCCTGGAAAAGGGCGCCGCATGGGCCGTCGAACAGGGATATGGCTTCTCCGATGACCTGGACAGGTGCGAGGAGGGCGGGCGCATGGCGGGCGCCTCGCCGGACGCCGTCGGAGAGAGGGCGTTCAAACGCGGGAGTCCTCAGATTGGGACCCTGGGGTCGGGCAATCACTTTATTGAGGTCAGCGCGATTGAAGAGGTTTACGATGATCGCGCGGCCGGCGCGTTCGGCCTGGAAGAGGGTCAGGCCGTAATCCAGATGCATTCCGGCTCTCGCGGATTCGGGCACCATATCTGCGCTGACTACATCGGCGTGATGTCGGCGGCGATGCGCAAGTACGGCATAGATGTTCCCGACAGGCAGCTGGCGTGCGTACCTTTCAAGTCGGAGGAAGGCCGCTCGTATTTCGCGGCCATGGCCTGCGCCGCCAATTACGCGTGGGCGAACAGGCAGGTGCTGTGTCATCTGGTGAGGCGGAGCCTGTCCAGAGTGTTCAGGTCCTCCGCGGAATCGCTGGGCCTCGATCTCGTATACGACGTGGCGCATAACATCGCCAAGATCGAGGAGCACGAGGTCGACGGGGCGAGGATCATGGTCTGTGTGCACCGGAAGGGCGCGACGCGCGCGTTTCCGCCCGGGCACCCGGACGTGCCGGAGGAATACCGCGAAGTCGGCCAGCCGGTGCTGGTCCCGGGGGACATGGGCAGGAATTCGTACGTGCTGGCCGGCACGGAAGAGGCTATGAGGCAAACGTTCGGGTCCACCTGCCACGGGGCGGGCCGTTTGGTCAGTCGTGCGGCCGCTAAGAAGGATATTCGCGGGAGGGAGTTGAAGGCGAGGCTCGCGGAGCGGGGGATCTTAGTGCGGGGACCCAGCGATGAGTCTATCGCTGAGGAGGCTCCCGAGGTGTACAAGGACGTCAATGCGGTCGTTGACGTGGTTCACCGGGCGGGCATATCGCGCAGGGTGGCGAGGTTGAGGCCGCTCGGGGTCATCAAGGGGTAAGTCGGGACCCCGTTGCCTCAATAATGAAAGGTAGATGAAGGCGACTTGCTTTCCCCCTGGGCGGGGATTATAATGGGCTAAACGCGATAAGCGTCCCGATGAAGGGGAGCAGTATACCCCGTTCCTCACAGAGAGCCGGTTGAGTGGTGGAAATCCGGCGAGGAGGCCGGGTCGAATCCGCCCCGGAGGATTTCGCGAAAAGGCCGATTGCGGTCCAGATCGTTTGTCGGTCGCTAAGCGATGACGGTGGGCGCGTTATAGCCCGGAGAGAGGGCCTGGGTTTTCGATCCACGGCCAATCAGGGTGGCACCGCGGGAGTCGCTCCCGTCCCTAACGGACGGGGGTTTTTATTATGTGCGGTGGTACGAGCCTGTGGGGTGGCATCCTGTCGCTGCCTGCGATTGTAGCGAATCGGTCAGGACGGAGGTATTGAGGTGCTCAAACCCCTGAGATATGAAAATGGGACGCTGTACTTGCTGGACCAGCGGGGGCTCCCCGGCGAGAAGCGCACGATCGAGTGCAGGACCCACTCGGACGTGGCGGATGCCATAAGGGGGATGGCCGTGCGGGGGGCGCCGGCTATCGGGATTGCCGCGGCGTACGGCCTTGCAATCGCCGCCAGAGAGGCGTCGGCGGGAGCCGCTGACAAGCGGGAAGGATCGATCTTGCGGTTTCTGGCGGCGGCGGCGGATACACTGACGCGCACGCGACCGACCGCAGTCAACCTGTCCTGGGCAGTTGGGAGGATGCTGAAAGCCGCCTCCGCCGCGCTCGGCCGCGCCGAGACGATTGTTCCGGTCCTGGAACGCGAGGCGAGGAGCATCGAGGAGGAGGACATCGAGAGCAACCTGCGCATAGGCGAGCTCGGCGGCGCGCTCCTGCCGGATGCGGCCTCGGTCCTTACGCACTGCAACGCTGGAGCGCTGGCCACGGGGGGCCACGGCACGGCCCTTGGGGTGATCCGGAGCGCCCGGAACCTTGGGAAGAGAATATGCGTTTACGCTGACGAGACGCGCCCCTTGCTCCAGGGTGCAAGGCTCACCGCCTGGGAGCTCGTGGAGGACGGCATACCGGTGACACTGATTACGGACAATATGGCCGGCTATCTGATGAGACTGGGGCGGGTGGACCTGGTGATAGTCGGGGCCGACCGGATCGCGGCGAACGGGGACGTCGCGAACAAGATAGGCACGTACAGTCTGGCGGTGCTCGCGCGCGAGCACGCGATACCGTTCTACGTAGCGTCCCCGTGGTCCACCGTCGATCTGAGCGTGCCCTGTGGGGAGGCGATTCCCATCGAAGAGAGGGAATCGAGCGAGGTCACGCACCTTGCGGGCTTGCGGATCGCGCCCGAGGGGGTCGGGGTGTTCAATCCGGCGTTTGACGTCACGCCGGCGCGGCTAATAACGGCCATCATTACTGAAAAGCGGATCGTGCGGCCACCACTGGGAGAAGGACTCAGTGCCGCCGTGGAAGGGGAGGCTCATCATGCTGGACCTGAAGTTTATTCGTAACAATCCGGGCGTCGTCGCGAAGGCTGCCGAGAAGAAGAACATCAAGGTGGACATCGACGAGATCCTGAGGATCGACGAGAATAGGCGGAAAATGCTCATTGAGGTGGAGAACCTCAGGGCTGAGCGAAACCGCGAATCAGAGGAAATCGGGAGACTCAAGAAGGCGGGGCAGGCCGCGGACGAGGCCATGGCGCGCATGCGGGCTGTAGCCCAGCGTATCAAGGATCTGGAGGCCGATCTCGCCGGCAGCGATGGCGAACTGGAGGACCTCCTTCTTGCTGTTCCCAACATGCCGGACGAGTCCGTGCCGGTGGGTCTCGACGCCGATTCCAACGTCGAGGTCAGGAGATGGGGCTCTCCGCGGTCATTTGCTTTCGGACCGAAGGCCCACTGGGACATAGGGGATGCCCTGGACATACTCGATTTCGAGAGGGCAGGGAGAATGTCGGGATCCAGATTCCCGCTTCTCAAGGGCGCTGGAGCGCGCCTGGAAAGGGCGCTGGCCAACTTTATGCTGGACCTCCACACCAGGGAGCATGGGTACAAGGAGACCTGTCCCCCGATGATGGTCAACGCCGCCGCCATGACGTGCACGAGCCAGCTCCCGCGGTTCGTGGAAGACATGTTCAGAGTGAGCAACAACGGATTCTACCTTATCCCCACCGCGGAGGTGCCGCTTACCAACATTCACCGCGAAGAGATCCTGGAGGAGGCGCAGTTCCCCTTGTACTACACAGCCTTCACGCCGTGCTTCAGGGCGGAGGCTGGAGCGGCGGGCCGCGACACCAGGGGGGTTATCCGCAACCATCAGTTCAACAAGGTCGAGCTCGTCAAGTACTCCCTGCCGGAGAAATCCTTCGACGAACTGGAGTCGCTCACGAGGGACGCGGAGAGCGTTCTGCAGGCGCTGGAACTCCCGTACAGGGTCGTTCTGCTGTGCACCGGCGACATGAGCTTCGGCTCCGCCAAGACTTATGACCTGGAGGTCTGGCTTCCAAGCTACAACACCTACAAGGAGATATCGTCGTGCAGCAACATGACTGACTTTCAGGCGAGGCGAGGCGGCATCCGCTTCAGGCGCGCCTCAACGGGCAAAATAGAGTTTGCCCACACGCTCAACGGCTCGGGGCTTGCCGTCGGGCGCACGTGGGCAGCGATACTGGAGAACTTCCAGAATCACGACGGCTCGGTGACTATACCGGAGGCATTGAGGCCGTACTTCGGCGGAGTTGACGTAATCCGGCAGGGTGGTTGACTTCCTCAGTGGACGGTGCTATGATGCAAGCGGGGCTGGACGCTAAATAGCAATAGTCGCACTACTCAATGCAGCATCGTAGCGCTCGGATTCGAACGCCGGAACGCACTCAGCGTCTGGCTTTTTCTTTTGCCGGGCATGCTTCCGGGGCGATCCCGCACAGGCGATCCCGCGCCTTACATTGGAGGTGCGGCTTTGGTATACTATTGGTGCGGCGCCACCCACTGTGCCGCGCCCGAGTGACGTCGCGGAGGGGTGCCGGAGCGGTTGAACGGAGCGGTCTTGAAAACCGTCGAAGTCCGCAAGGGCTTCCGTGGGTTCGAATCCCACCCCCTCCGCCATTCAGGAGAACCGTGGCCCACCTGTGTGAGCGCTTGTAACTCGGGACTCACTGTGCTATCATCGGTTATGCAAGTCATCTGGGTGGAGAGGTACCCAAGCTGGCTGAAGGGGCGGGTTTGCTAAACCTGTAGTAGGGCGTTAGCTCTAGCGAGGGTTCGAATCCCTCCCTCTCCGCCATCCAAGAATGAAGCAAAAGGACTTGAACCCTCGTGGTTTAAGTTCCTTTATTTTTCCAAGGTGTTTGCTCCGGACTTTTTCGACTGAAATACCTGATAACTCGGCGGATTCCTTCAAAAAGCCCGGCTATTGCTTTACTGTAATACACTAGTAACGTGAGGCACTGCAATTCAATTATCAGGGGCGTGACTATGGAGAGCGCAAACGGTAATCGGCCGGGCGACAATGCTTGGAAGAAGAGATTCCTGACCATTGCGGGTGGACAAACCATATCCATCATCGGCAGCAGCGCGGTGCAGTTCTCGCTGATATGGTGGTTGGCAAGCGAGACCGAATCCCCGTTGATGATGTCATTTGCCGGTTTGCTCGCATTCCTGCCGCAATTGATATTGGGGCCGTTTGCGGGTGTTTGGGTCGACCGGATGAGCCGAAAGGCGGTCATCATATGCGCTGACTTATTCATCGGGCTTGCTGCCACTCTCTTTGCGATCTCGTTCTCCATTTGGGACCCGCCTTACTGGTCGGCATGTGTAGTGCTTGGCGTTCGTGCTGTTGGCAGTGTTTTTCATACGCCTGCGATTCAAGCCGCCGTGCCCATGCTCATCCCTAAAGAAGAGCTTGTCAGGGCAAACGGGTGGAGCCAATTCATGCAATCGGGGGCATTCATGTTGGGCCCCGTCATCGGCGCCGCCATGTACGCTGCATTGCCCCTGCCCGTTATCATGCTATCCGATCTGGTTGGGGCCGTCGTAGCCAGCATCTCGGTCGCTCTTGTGGAGATCCCGGAGATCCAACGGAAAAGGCCGGCCCGCCCGAACTTTCTTAGTGAAATTAAGGAAGGAATTACAGTATATCTGAATGACAAAAGGCTCTGCGTCGTCACACTGGCTATGGCAGCCAGCATGGTCTTTTTCATGCCGTTGTCCTCGTTATATCCCTTGATGATCAGCAGTTATTTCAGGGCCACCGCCTGGCACGCAAGTATAAACCAGATTTCCTACGCTCTTGGGATGATGGCTGGGGCCATTGCCATAAGCAGCATCGGCAATATCAAAAATAAGCTTGGCGCGGTTCACGTCGGGGCTATTGGGTTGGGTGTGACGTCGTTACTTTGCGGGATACTGCCTCACAACATGACGGGGTTCTGGATTTTCGCGGTAGTGTGCCTGGCGATGGGCGCGAGCGTTAACGTGAATTACATCCCCTATGTCTCCTATTTGCAGGAAACCGTGCCCAAGGAGGCGCAAGGCCGCGCATTCTCCCTTTTGGGCAGCCTGATGTCGATAACGATGCCCATCGGCTTGCTGATCGCCGGACCCATGGCCGAACGCCATGGCGTGCCTCGTTGGTTCCTTGTCGCGGGAATAGCCATGATAATAATAACTGGTATAAGCATGACCATGTCTATTTCAAGTGAATCTCGAGAAGTGCGAGGTCGCGGTTGAACGCAATCATGACACAAGAAAATCGCCCGGAGGTATCCGGGCTTTTTGACTCTCGCACCCAGTTACCTACTTGTGGAATGCCTAGAGAAGCGGCGGCAATAGATCCTGGATATGCGTAACCCTCATGACGGGCGTGATGTACGGCGAATAGGTCACGTAGCCACAAACGTTGACCAGGCGACCGAGGTGGTCCCGCAGGTTGATGGTGCTGCTGACGAGGGAATACCGTATT
>JAHDPS010000170.1 GCA_018434225.1 Bacillota bacterium | reverse complement strand
GAGAAATCTTTCGTGGCGCACTTTGCCACTTATGTGGATGAACTCAGAGAAATCTATGAAAAAGTCTACCTCGTGCGTAATGAGAGACAGCTCGTCCTGTATTCGTTTGACGGCGGGGAGCGTTTTGAGCCGGACTATCTGATGTTTCTACGCAAGCGGAATGCCGCGGGCTACGAGCAGTACCAGATTTTCGTTGAGCCAAAAGGCAGTCATCTACTCACGCAGGACAAATGGAAGGAGGACTTCCTGCTACAGATTGAAGGCAGTGGGATCCCGACGAAGACTTTCGCCGATGATACGGAATACCATGTATGGGGCTTCCCGTTCTACAATCACGAGAACAGAATGGCCGAGTTTGCCGAGGCGTTTAAGAGGCTCCTGCCTTGACACCAAGAGCTGTCCCAAATGAGATGGCCTTTGTCCCCGCGCTGTTCCCATACTCAGTGCGTTTCCTAGGAGAATCTCCGAGAGCATGTCATCAGTAACCTAGTTCAGCGGCTTGCACACGGAGCACGGCCCGTACCCTCTCGATTTGGCATCCTCCAGCGAGATTGGCATCTTGCTCTCACCTAGGTACCTGCAGCTGTCCTGGTGATACTTCTTCCCGCTCTTCGTCACGTACACCGTGACAGTCTTCTGTTCAGATGGGGGAGGCGGCATCGGAGCTGGTGCTACCACTGCTGGAGCGGACTTACTTGTCGATGCCTGGCCAGACTTACCGGTCTTCACCTCGATGTTCTTTCCGTCCGTGATGAACACTACGGTCCCGTGGAGGTCTGTCCGGTAGACTTCCACCTTGAGGGCTGCAAGCCTTGCCAGAGTGTCCTTATGAGGATGCCCGTATGAATTGCCGGCGCCGCATGAGATGACGGCGTACTTCGGCGCTACGATCTGGAGGAACTGGCCCGTGGTTGAACTATTGCTCCCGTGATGGCCTACCTTGAGCACGTCGGCCTTAGGCGAGACGACCGAGGAGAGAAGCATTTCGCCCTCAGATTTCTCTCCGGAATCTCCAGTAAGCAGGAAGATGATGTCCCCATACCTCAACCGCAGGACGGCGGACCAATCGTTGATGTCGTCGTACCTGCTACCGTGAGGCGCGATGAACGCTGCCGACAGGTTGGACGCCTCAAACACGGACACTCCGGCCTTAGCCTCGGTCACCGTGAGGCCCTTCTCCTTCAGTTTCAGGAGAAGGTTTTCATACGTCGTCGTGGTGTGGCCTGTCCGGGGCATGAACACGTCCTTGACGGGGAAAGCGTCTAGGACGGCCACCATGCCACCGATGTGATCGGCGTGAGGGTGGGTGGCTATTAGATAGTCTATGGTCTTCACGCCCTGAGCCTTTAGGTAGGAGACGATTGTTGAAGCCTGCGAAGCCTCGCCCGCATCTGTCAGCATTGTCTTGGCGCCAGGCAGCTGGAGCAGGATGCTGTCGCCCTGGCCGACGTCGATGAAGTGGACCTTTAGGTTCCCGGTGACCGTGGACGGGTTGGTTGGCTGTGGTGTTGCGGTCTGACCTGACGATTGTGCCGGGGACGGCTGTGACGGCTGAGGTTGGTTGGGGGGTGCTGGTTCCTTCACACTAGGCCCCTGTGGTGCGGCCTTAGATGGGGTTGGCCGCGTTCCCGATCCGCAGCCCGAAACGGTTAGTGCAAGGACAACGAGTAACGTAATGACTGCGACATAGGGCCGCTTTCTCATGGCAAGCCCCCCCAAATGTCCTCGCACTACCTTGAGGAATCCGCCGGAAGTGTCTTTATGGGTCACTACGAGTAGCAGTTGAAGAGACCTGTTTAGGAACATGCAGAGACTCGAAGGCTCAAGATAGTACGTGAACGGTTGCCCATATACGCGCCCCTTCTTGTTTATCGTCAGTTCATGTTAACAGTCATACTGGTCGAATCCGGCATGTAATCTTGTTCTCGCGAGAGTGGAACGAGTATCGACAGGTTCCTCGGAATCGCCGAGTTTGAGCTGAACCGTCTTTTGGAATGACGTATCATTTGGAAAGCCGTCGACATGAAGAGTCTGGTATGACTTAGGCACCGCAATCCTCCTCCAATACGCAACAGGGAAGTGCTTGCCCAAGTCCATGATACCCTGGGCTAGTGCTTTGATCCCCCGGACCCTTTTACCAAAGGCCCTGTCCCAAACGGATGGGTCTAGGGAGATATCTTGGGCGGCGAGTCCATTGTTGATGGAGAAGCGGCCCCCATTGCGACGAACCTACTGTGCCGTCATACACTTAGCCCTGAACGTCTCAAACACCTGCGAATTCACCGGTGCAGTAGCATCCACCATCATCTTGAAGGCATCTATGACCTTCGTCGTCTTGGTGATGTTGTTGAACCCACCCTGGACTGCATCCACTAGAGTCCTGCAAAAGGGCATCGCAGTGGTTACAATTGGCTGCCACAACTCGACTCCTTGTTTGGGGGAGACGGTTGGCCCGAATGAAATCTGGAATGTGCTGGTTATGGCGTGGCCAAGATATGTTTCCGAGCATCGGGCTACGGCTGCTAGCAGCAACAGGGTTGCCCCCCGGTTTCGCAGAAAGTCCAGCTGTTCTCTCTGAGCATCCGTGAGTGGCTTCATGGATTGCTGCAGTTCTCGCAAATTCAGTTTGTGGTTCTCGATGCACCTCAGCAGTGAGTAGACGAACACTATGTGTTCTGCGTGCGTATCGTCATTGAAGTATTCGGAGTAGACGGCATCGGAAGACCAGATTTTCGCTTTGTCGTTGTATGCAGTTATCGGGGCTTGGTGGAACGCAGCTAGCGCCTGAGCGACGGTGTCCGAAGGCAGCAAGTTCGAAGCTCGACGAATGGTATCCTGGTCGCCACCCCTGCGGCCGCCAAGGTAGAGAGCCTGCGGAATCTTGCCGAATTCTTCGCGGAGCCTTCTTTGTACGGAGTCGTTGCTTCTGAAATCGGACGCAGTGATCTTGTTTTGACTGTTGTTATATAGGCTGATGTCGTGGACAGCGTCCTCGTCTGTGCACTTGATTACACGGAAGGGCACCATTGCCCTGGCATCAGGTGCGATGTCGAGCGACCCGACTGCACCTGTTGTCTGAGCTCCATTGACGATCGATAGCCCTTCAATCTCAAGCCGAACCCCGCGCTTTGTATGCTTCGCTCGAAAGTCGTTAACCAGACAGGTCAGGCCGTTATTGTACGCCCAGAACCGGGCTGGGTGGCGTGCAGCCGTGGTCTTGATCCCGTTATTGATATTGCTATCACTTCGTCGACTCCCTAGGTAGTCACGGACATTTGCGGAGAAGAGCTTGAGGCCATGCTCTCGAAAAACCTGGTGAAGCCACCTAGCCTCCACGGAGGTGACGAATGCGTCCCAGACATCACCCTGCATTCGGTATCCACCAGGAGTTCGAATAATGAATTTGTCTGTCACCAAAATTGGTGTGCTCAGTGCGCGATACCAATCCTCAAGTGTCGTCCGGCCAATTTCGACGGCGAAGACCTCCACCCTGGAACCGGGGAAGACCGTGGCAAGGGCGTTCTTCGTAGCATCAGATACTACCGAGAGCTCTCTTCCAACGTTCTTCGATTCGGCTAGATTGTGAACGTACCATAGATGCAGAGAGCGAATCAACCCATCCTGAAGGGCTGATCTGAGGTCGATGGCTGCTGAACGTATGTGGATCGGGAGTTCAGCAGGATCTCTCTTGCTTATCACCCAAGAAACCGCCACGTTGAGGTCGGCAGCCTTGTTTGCGGGTGCTTGTCGGTCTCCAGGCTCCTCTGCCTCGTACGCTTGAGCGATTATCGCTCGACCTTCCTCCTTGTTGACATATATTAGATCACACTTCTTGTCATCTGGGCCGTCCGTCAAGCAATCCGCAGCCACTGACTCGATGTCGTCTACTCTGTTCTTGATGCGCAAAGCGAATAGCAGCCTAGCGTTCTTTCCAAACTTCTGGAGTTCAGTCTGGGCTCGAAAGGCTGCCTCGTGTGACACTTGCGGTGAAATGTTGATCCACTCTCCCTTCGGCAAATGTGAGTGCATCTTGGCTAACTCATTCATCACTGTCCGGCTGTCTCACAGACTCCTTGTCATCCATCGCCTGTGTAGGTAATGGATGCATCTGAGTTCCCGTCCAAGTCGATGAAGTTCTCCCCCCTCCAAGTGCTCATCGATTCTTCCGTGGCGGATGATGATCGCCCGATGTATGTTGGGCCAAGACCTGACAAGTCAGTCTCCTGCCTCCCCGACTGCCTTCTTGAACTCCTCCGCGTCCTTTTCCCACTGTTGGCAGGGGCCCGACAGGCAGTGATACGCCTCGTGGAAGTACGTCCTCTCCTGCTGTTGCCGGCACCTGGACGGGTCTATCACCACATGGCGTGACCGTTGCTGCACCGGTAGACGAAGCCATAGGCTTGTCCAATTCGGCGAGGCGGACATGCATGTCTTGGGATGCTTCGAGGTTCTATAGTTCGTCGTGATTGCTACGTAGAGATCTGCGAATCAGCCTCACCCTGCTACGGTGGTAGTCTCCTTAGCTGCCTGCCTGGCCAAACGGACGTACGTTGGGATCTCGGCCACGGGCCTCACGAAAGTCGGAGTCACGCCGAGCGTGTCTGCCAGCGTCTCTGCTGTCATCCCCTCCTTCTGCACGCACTGAGCGACCTCCAGCGGCGGCATCAGCACCTTCGCCACCACTTCCTAGCCCGGTACTTAGGTCTGCTCACCCATAGCCTTGCGGGAGATCAGTGTTCGCCCGCCTGGGAAGTCTGGGCTTTTGCCAATCGATATATGAGCGCCATGTCGCTGCTTT
>JAHDPS010000248.1 GCA_018434225.1 Bacillota bacterium | reverse complement strand
TTCTTATCAACATCCCTGATTATCTCAGTCAAAGACCCCCTGGCCGCCTGCATGTCCTCGATCTGCCCACGTAGGAAATCATGCCTCTCCATCGTGGCGCGGTATTCCTCGATTGCCCCCAGGTTGACCGCGCCGAGGGCGTCCATCTCCTCCCGCACCTCCGATATGCGACCCTGAGCATCCCTCGCCTTGAGCGGGGTGAAACTCGACCATTGCTCCTCCGTCACTCCCCATTCGGACTGAAGGCGCTCCCTCAGGGACCGTTCCTCCACTTCAATCCTGGCTGCGCGGACGTCCACGTCCGATATCTTCCCCAGCAGATCCTGCGCCCTCTTCCGCACCACCTGAATCTCGTTTTCAATCCCCGCGACCTTGTCGAGCAGGGTGTCCCTTCCCTTACGAGCGGCGAGCATCTCCTCCCGGATCCCATCCGTTTCCCGGGCGAGCCGATCCTGCCGTTCCCTCCCAGCCGCCAGTTCCTCCTCAATCCTGCCGCCCATATCCGCAAGGCGCGCCGCTTCGGCGACCTGAGAACGGCTCCGCTGCCTGGCCTCCTCGAGCTCGCGGTTAGCGCGATTGAGGCCTTCTCGCGAGTTGTTTCGGGCGCTCTCCAGCCCCGCCACGGACACCCTGATCCTGGTGACCCCCGCCTGAGCGTTCTCCCGCGCCTCGCGCGCCAGTTTCAGCCGTTCCTGGAGATTCCCTATCTCGGCCCTTATGGACGACTCGGACGACTCCGCCTGCCGGAGTTCGACCTCCAGATCCTTGAGCCTCCGTGCGCTCTCTTCTATAACACTCCCCGCCCGTTCGATCTCAACGGCCATCGCCGATATTCGTTCGTCAAGACGCTTCTTCTCTGCGCGGGCGCGCTCAATCTCCTTTTCGGCGCCCGAGACTTCGGCTTCGGCCGCCCATATCTGCTGCTCCAGTATCCGGACGTGGCTCGACAGGATCTCCCGCTCGCCGACGGCCCTTCCCATTCTTTCCTTGAGCCCCATCATCTCCACCCCGAGGAGAGACGCCCGCTCCTTGATGGACCGGATAGCGCCGGACCTCCCCAGGGGCCCCGACTTCTCCGCCACAGCGTGCCCGCCGGTCAAGGTGCCGCCGGGATTGATCACATCGCCGTCCATCGTCACTACCTTAAACCTGGCGGCCGTCGTTTTGGACAGATGGATGGCATGATCCAGAGTGTCCACGACAACGACCCTGCCGAGGAGATGCGATACCGCCGACAACCACCTGGGATCGCACTCGACAAGACTCATGGCCGGCCTGCCGAAGCCACTCCTGGTCACGGCGTAGCTCTCTTCGGCCGTCAGCGCGGACGGCCTAACCCCAGATAATGGAAGAACGGTCGCCCTTCCCGCCCGGGATTCGTTCAAGAACCCTAGTACGCTGACGGCGTCTCCATCCGACCTCGTCACGATGTATTGCGCACCCTCGCCCAGCGCGGCCTCCAACGGCCTCTCGTAGCCGGCAGCGAGGCTCACGAGATCGGCGACGGCACCCACTACTCCGGACAGGGCGGGTTCGCCGCGCTTCAGTCCCTCCAGTACCGCCCTGGGCCCAGGCATGTATCCTTCGAACGAGGCCTCCATTTCTTGCAGGAGCTTCACCTGGGACTCCAGGCCGCTGAGATCGGCGCGAGCCCGCTCCATGCGGGATTCCATGTCGGCCATGCGCGCGTCGATCTCGGCGATTCTCTCCCTCGCCTCCGAAAGGAGGGACGAACTCTCACTCTTTCCCGCCTCGGCCTTCGTCTTCAGATCCTCCGCGGCCTTAACCGCCTCCTCGAGGGCGAGCAGGTCATTCTCCAGCCTCGCCTTCTCCTCGGATGCCCTGGACATCTCCCTCTTCGCGGTCTCCAATCGTAGCTTTATCTCAGAAGCCTCGTTCTTCTTTCCGCTCAACTCATTGAGCAGGTCAATGAGCTCTCCCTTGCGCCTCTCTATATCCTCCTCGGCGCGCGCGAGGCTGGAGGTCGCCGTGTCGAACGCCCCTTCGGCCTCAGCCAGCGAGGCGTATTCTACCTCCAGGGCCGCAGCGACCCCGGTCGCCTCGACCGCTTTCTCAGAAACCTCGCATTCGAGGGCCTTCACTCTCTCCGCGAGCAACCCGGATTCCCTTTCGAGGCTTTCCTTCGACGCCGCCACATCCTTCAGCCGCGCCTGACCGGACCTTATCTGCTCGGCGAGCCTACCAGATTCAACCTCGCACGCCTTGAGTCGCTCGTTCAAAGACACAATCGCCGCATCGCTTTTCCCCGCGTCATCCCTGGCGACGCTCATTTCCCACTCCAACTGAGACAGCCCGGCCTCAGTCTCCGACAGCTTCTGACGGTGCCGATCCGCCTTCCCCTTTATATCCTCCAGGAGGGCGGTCGCGCTCGATATCTGGTCCAGGTACACGCCCACCTGCAGGGTCATGAGTTCTTTACGCAGATCCAGATGTCTCCTCGCCTTTTCCTCCTGCTCCTTCAGGGGGCCGAGGCGCCCCTCGATTTCCTGAACGATATCACCCAACCTGATCAGGCCATCCTCTGTCTCGGCGAGCCTTCTCAGGGCATCCCTCTTCCTATTGCGAAACTTAACGATCCCGGCAACTTCCTCGAATATGGCGCGCCTCTCCTCGGGTTTGGCCGTGAGGACCTCGTCCACCTGTCCCTGGGCCAACACGGAGAACGAGTCCCTCCCGATGCCGGTGTCGGCGAACCAGTCCGCTATATCCTTCAGGCGGCACGGCGACTGGTTGACGCAATACTCGCCCTCGCCGTCGCGGGAGACCCTCCGCGTCACCCTTACCTCGCTGAAATCCAGGGGAAGCGCCCCGTCCTCGTTGTCGATGGTTATAGAGACCTCCGCAAGAGAAAGCGGCTTTCTCTTGTGATTTCCCGCGAATATTACGTCTTCCATCCTGGAGCCGCGAAACGCCCTCGCGCTTTGCTCGCCGAGCACCCATCTTATCGAGTCCGCTATATTCGATTTGCCGCTCCCGTTGGGCCCGACCACAACAGAGACTCCGCGACCGAACTCCAGCTCAACTTTTTCGGGGAACGACTTGAATCCGCAGACCTCCAGCCGCTTCAAATACATGGGTTCACCCGGCCTTCCATTGACTGACCAGGCAATACTTTCTAGCAGCCTGCGCCAATTCCTTCAACCACAGGTTACATGTAATTATTTTTACCTATTTTATGTAAAGGGTTTGCGCGTGCCTGGTGTAACATTTTGTCTTGCCCGCTTCACTCACGAGGAGGCAGTCATCTATTGCTCGAACGTATCGCGGAGGTAATACGGCAGGACCCATCGGCCACGGCCAAGGATATTGCCAAGAAACTGGGGTACTCAGAGGAGAAATCGATCTACTATTGGCTGGAGAAGGGGCAGTTTAAGGGATTGAGAGAATTCCGCCAGGTGGTGCTCACTGGTCGCTATCCCGCCGGCCAGTACATCGTGGATCGCGCGACGCAATCCGCTAGAGAGGGACAGGGCGCTTACGCCCTGCAGGACGTCCCCGTCGTCGAGTCCTTCTCCACGAGCGGATCTCCCATTTACAGCGGAAACACGGTATCCGGCCTCGTCCCAGCCGCACAGGGGAGTTTCGGCTTCCTGTTGGGCACCGCTGACTACACGCCGGTGCTTAATAAGGGCGACCTCTTGCTCGTGGAGCCGACTGAGAATCCATCCCCGGGGGATCTGGTGCTCGTGTTCAAAAAGGATGACCTCAGGATAGTACGCTACTATCCCGTCGGTTCGAATGCGCTACTGGTCGAGCCCGCCAACCCGTCAACGGCGTCGCTCTTGCCGCTTAGCGAACTCAGGACTATTGGCAGGATCTCGGCGATCATACGCTGCCTTTCTCCATCCTGCTGATGGCGTCCCTCGCCGCTTCCTGCTCCGCCTGGCGCCTGTTCCTGCCGGTTCCCCTTCCCGCGACGGCGCCATCGATCAGCGCGTCCACTACGAAATGCCTTTCGTGGTCCGGTCCGTCTTGCGAGACAACCTCGTAGGTCACGCGCCTTGCAGCGCTGCCGGACTGCACGATCTCCTGCAGCGCGGTCTTGTGATCGGTGAAATTGCCGGGGGTTGTGTCGATCCTGTCCAGAAGGTATTCTCTGACGAATCGGCGCGTGGCATCTAGCCCGGCGTCGAGATACACGGCCGCGACAAGGGCCTCGAAGGCGTCGGCGAGGATGGACTGCTTAGTCCTCCCGCCTGTGGCCTCTTCCCCGCGCCCGAGCCTCAAGTGTTCGCCCAATCCAAGAGCACCGGCCGCCTCGGCAAGCGTTGGCTCACAGACGACGCGCGCGCGGGTCCGCGTGAGCAATCCCTCGGAAGGGTCGCCCGCGGCTCCGAACAGGTGCTCGCTTACTATCATGCTCAATACCGCATCGCCCAGAAATTCCAGGCGCTCGTTGTCTCCGGCAGAGCCCGAATGTTCGTTGGCGTACGAGGAATGCGTCATCGCCGCCCGGTACAAAGACGTCTTCCGGGGAACGATTCCGGCTTTCTGAACAGCGGACAATAGCCGGATAAGACTATTCATCTGTCCTCCAAGACGAGCGAGCCCGCCTTACGAAGAACCCACCTGATTCAGGCACCTGATTCAGGAGTGTTCTCTTATGTAGTCGACCACATCGCCGACTGTAGCGATCTTTTCCGCATCCTCGTCAGGGATCTCGAGTTCGAATTCCTCCTCGAGCGCCATGATCATCTCGACAATATCGAGGGAATCGGCGCCCAGATCATCAATGAAGGAAGCCTCGGATGTGACATCGCCCTCAGCAACGCTCAATTGCTCGACAATGATGCCCCTTACGCGCTCGAATACCGAATCCTTCATTGCGTCTCTTCCCCCCAAGTGGGATTCACCTCAATACATAATGCCTGTGTGGAGCGGATTGCCAAGAAAGATATTAGCAGACGTCTCCTCCGGGATCAAGCGCCGCCCCACACCTTACCCGCGTCGTAGCACATGACTGCGACTGTCCCGGGCCCCGTGTGCGTGCCGATCACGGGCCCCAGATCCGCGATGATCTTCTCTCGGATATTGTATGACGCCTCCATCTCAGATACAAGTTTCTCCGCGTCGTCCCGCGCGTTCGCGTGCGCCACGGCGAGGACCATCTCGCGGCCCTCAGGCAGGCGCTCTTTAATGATCTCCAGCAGCCTTGCGAACGCCCTGGCCTTACCCCTCGTCTTGTCGAACGAGGTGACGAAGCCTTCGTCATCCACCGTCAGTATTGGCTTGAACTGGAGCAGGCTCCCGAGAAGGTGCTGAGCTCTACCTATGCGCCCGTTCCGCCGGAGGTATTCGAGGGTGTCCACCACGAAGTAGAGCACCAGGTTCTCCCTGACGCGATTAGCCACCTCGACGACCTCCGCTACGCCCTTCCCATGCGCGGCCATCTTCGCCGCGGCTACCGCCATGAGGCCCGAGCCAAGGCATGCGGATCGCGAGTCTATGATCTCGACATTCACCTCTGGAACCATCGATCTGCCGAGGACGGCGGACTGGTATGTGCCGCTCAGGTTCGAAGAGAGGTGAATGGATACTATATCGCTTCCGTCGGCCCCGAGCCTCTTGAAAACCTCCACAAATTCGGCGGGAGATGGTTGCGACGTTCTGGGGTGAACGCTGGATGTTCTCAACTTCTCATAGAACTCCGCGGGGGTGAGGTCAACGTGGTCTAGGTAGATCTCGGGATCGAAGTGCACCCTCAGCGGTACCATCGTAATGCCGAGGGATTCCCTAAGTTCACGAGGCAGATCGCAGGTACTGTCGACAACTACCTTTACGCTCGGCAAATCGCAAACCCCCTTTAGATCTCCCGAATTAGTCCGGTGTCCGAATCTCCTGGAGAACCGCGTTTATTGCGCCGGACCTGGCGAACTCGACTCCCACCCGGCAACCATTCATTATGGCCGCGGGGCCCGAGCTACCGTGGCACTTTATGACCGGCTTACTCAGGCCGAGAAGGGGCGCTCCTCCGTATTCGGAGTAGTCAAGTCTCTTCTTTAACCTCCGGAACGCGGGCTTCAGCAGCAGCCCGCCCACCTTGGACAGGGCTCCATCAGCCAATTCGGCCTTTAGGCTGTGGAATATCATCCCCGCTGTGCCCTCAACCGTCTTGAGAAAGACGTGTCCGACGAAACCGTCGCACACCACTACGTTCACGTCTCCGTCCAGAACGTCCCTCGCCTCGATGTTCCCAACGAATTCACTGCGACCCTTCAACCGGGAATAGGCCTGTTTGACAGTTTCGCAGCCCTTGCCCTCCTCCGCACCCACGTTAAGGAGGCCAACCGACACCGGGTTCCACCCTAGTACGCGACCGGCGTAAACGGAGCCCATTATGGCGAATTGCACGAGGTGTTCGGGGCGGGCATCTACATTGGCCCCCGCGTCCACCAGTAAGACACCGCCCCCCTTACGTGAGGGTAGCACAGCCGAAATGGCCGGCCTGTCCACGCCCTTCAGCCTGCCCACCGTCATTACTCCCCCGGCCAAGAGCGCGCCGGTATTGCCCGCCGATACCAGGACGTCCGCTTCGCCCTGCTTCAACATATTGAGGGCCACGACCATGGAACTGTCCTTCTTCCTCCGCAACGCGCCCACGGGTTGCTCTCCCGCGTCTATCACTCCCGGAGCGTGCCTGACGGTGACTAGTTCCTTCGGGTACCCGCCCATCCTTCCCAGGGCCTCGCGCATCCTCTCCTCGTCGCCGACAAGGCAAACCGACGAACCCAGCGCCTTCGCGGCCATCACCGCCCCGCTCACCGGGGCGCCGGGCGCGTTGTCCCCGCCCATGGCGTCAATCGCCACTCTAGGGTACATCCCGCTCCACCCCCGTTTCGTCGCGCCGCTCGGCTCCGGCCGTCTCCGCGGGCCCGGGCGTGGTGGATACAACGAATTTGGCTCTGAACACCTGCTCCTCTCCCGATCTGGTCACAACCTGAACGACGTAGTCTGCGCCCCGTATCTTGCGGACGACCTCGGCCTTCGCCACCAGCCTCTCTCCCACCCTCACCGGTCGTTTGAACTTGCTGTTTGCCAGCCCGGTGATGACAACGTCGGAATCGATGATCGCTATCGCCAGTGAGTCGGCCTGGGCGAATATGTGGTGGCCCCTGATGATGCCGGTCTTCTCGAGGGCCATGTCCTCAGTCGTTTCAAGGATGGAGACACCCCTCGAGTTGAGGTCGATATCCACGATCTCCCCCACGATCTCCCTTGTGCCGAGGGATCGAACCACCCCGTGGGCCCTTTCAGCCATCGCCCGGGTCCTTTGCCGGAGTTCCGGGATGCCGAGAGCCATCCTATCCAACCGGATCGTCTGAACGCTGACGTTGAATTCCTGAGCAAGCTCCTCGTCCGTCATGAAAGGGTTATCGTATACCCTGTCTCTAAGGAGCCTCAGCCTTTCACTCCTCACCCCGTTCGCACCTTCCGTTCTTCCATCTGTACGCCGGTGTTAGCAGCAGGTCCCAAATCCAAGTTTAGCGGATGGCGCGCCGCCTGGCAAGCAAAAGCCGCCGGGCGCTACGGCCGGCGGCCACACAACCGTGTCGATATCAGTCTTCCTTGATCTTGATGATCTCCTTGCCGTCATAATGTCCGCACTGAGGGCAAACCCTGTGGGGCATCCGCGCCCCATGACATCTCGGGCACTCGACAAGGCCCGGGGCTTCCAGCTTCCAAGTGGCCCTCCGTGAGGCGGTCGACGCCTTCGACTTCTTCTTCTTAGGAACTGCCATTCACGACTCACTCCCTTGGTCTTTTCGCCCCGCTCCAAGTCTCTCCAACACCGACCAGCGCACATCCTGCAGCGAAGAATCGCACGCGCACTGTCGAGTATTGAGATTGGCGCCGCACCGGGGGCACAGCCCTTTGCATGCCTCGTCGCACAGCGGCTTTATCGGCAGCAATACCATGATGTTCTGCCTTACTTCGTCGGAGAGGTCGATGTAGTCCCCGGAGTAGCGCACTACTTCGTTCTCGTCCGCCTGACTATCCGCCCCTTCGCGAAACTCGACCCTGAACTGGGTTTTCACCGGTAGATCGAACGCCTCGAGGCACCTACCGCACCGGAGTCCCGCCGTAGCCTTCGCACTGACGTCCGCGAGGATACTGTCTCCGGTGCTTGTGAGGACCGCTTCCACCTTCGCCGGCTCGGCGAACACCACTGTGTCATCCCCCGGCTGCCGCGGGATCTCACATTCGAACCTGTAGGACGCCTGCAGGCCCACTTCCTGTTTCAGCTCATTCACCGGAATCCGCATCCAAATACACCCCGCAGAACAACGATAATGATATAACCGCCTTCCAGGGCTGTCAAGGAACTACCGGCTCGGGAGTCTGTCAAGCGAAAGCGGGTGGGCGCGGGTCTCTCCGAAGCATCAAAACGTCAGGAGAGTCCGGCGGGCAAGGCATTGCTCAATCGCCTAAGGCTCCTCGACAGCCCGCCAGACGCACTCCGACCAACGTCCAGGGCCGGAATATGAGCCGTCGTCGCACAGGCTACCTCGTCGAACACATCTCTCGCTAAACGGCCGGCCCCCGCCACAAGCCGCCCATCGTCAAGAACCTCCGTTATCTCCTCTATCGCCTCATCAAGCCGACCGGCAAACGCCCCGAGACTCCCCTCGAACTTCTTCGCCATCGTATGGATCATCGCCGAGAGCCCTCTCTTACCCCAACTGCGCCCTTGCTTCTTAAGCCGCTTCGAAAACCTGTTCATGTTCGATTCCGCGGAACCCATCCCGCGCATCCCCGTCGTTTCATATCCCAAGGCCCTCAATCGTTCCCTGTAATCCACCAGAGCCTCCGAATTCCTCTCCAGGTCATGCCTCAACTTCGCTAGGCCTTCCCTCGCCCCCGGTTCTCTTAGCCGAACCTCCCACAAGAGGGCCAGCAACGCTTCAGAACGATTCCCGTCCAGCGCGTCCAGAGCCGCCTTACACGCCTCCGGAACCTCCCTGAGCACGCTCTTCAACTCCCGCTTCAGATGGAATCGGTCGAACTGGTACATGGCGTTCGGGAAGTACCCAACCCCTTCCCTTATCCACTTAGCCCTGTCACCGTTTATCACAACCATCGTCTCGCCCAGGTCGTATGTACTGTACAACTGCCGGCTCGCTTCTTCCCACAAGCCCTTCTCTGACCCGTCAGCGTAGTAATGCGTCCGGTCCACCAACTCATATTCCCCAGCCGCCCCAGCCCTCGGCCTCCATCCCTCATGCGATATCACCAGCCGGGCCTCTCTCTTCCCGCTCCGCTGCCGTGATACCCATAGCCCATCTGCCTCGATGAACAGGACATCAACTTTACGGGTCCCTCGCGGGTTCTCCCTCTCCCGCCTCATCTCTTTCTCAATGCGCTTCCCAATATCCAGCACACACTGCCTGATCGTTTCGTGGCTCAATACCTGATGCCCGTAAAACAACTTCAGGCTGTCCCTCGCTCCTCGATACGATGGACCGTCAACCGCCTGCAATACCGCCGCATTCTTCAACCCCGGACTAATCCTGGCCCTTTTCCTCAATCCCAGCGCCTCATCCAGCCCGTATACCCTCTCGCCCGTCTCCTCGTCTATGTATACACGCCGCCGATACTCCACCGTCCCAAACAGCGTGTCGATCCTCCCCCCCTTGCTCTCCTTGACCTTATACCTCTCATTATTCCGCACCTCAAATAACAGCCCGTCCAATAACTCCAGTAACTCCCCCATGGTAGACCTGAACAATTCCCCCATCCTTTGAAACAGCAAACCCTCAATTCCCAAAAAGGATACCGGTAGCAATCCATTGAAATCCGTCATCACGAGATGGCTCCCTCCCCAGGCTTGTTTTGTGTCGCAACAAACACCTTCGGAGTGGAACCATCTCGTTCCTGTTCTTACCCGCGCCCACCCGCTTTAACTTTACTCATGCGATTAGGTGTAATAGCTCAATAGCATCCCGGTGAAGA
>JAHDPS010000098.1 GCA_018434225.1 Bacillota bacterium | reverse complement strand
CCGTGCAGGGCGAGGTCGAAAAGGTAATAGGTCGGAACGACATTCCTCTGGTCGGGGAGATAGGGATTACGCCGAGGGCGAAGAAGGTGCTCGAGCTCACCGCCGAAGAGGCCAGGCTGCTGGGCCACAACTATATAGGCACCGAACACCTGCTGCTTGGGCTGGTGCGAGAGGGCGAGGGCGTGGCCGCCCAGGTTCTCTCCAGGCTCGGGGTGGATCTGGAAAAGGTGAGATTGCAGGTCATGCAGTTGCTCGGTAACCCCAGCCAGCAGCCGAGCGCGGGCCAGCAGGGGCGCGCAAAGGCCAAGTCGGAGACGCCGGTTCTGGACAGCTACGGCAGGGATCTCACCGCCCTGGGACGTGACGGCAATCTCGACCCGGTCATAGGCAGAGAGAACGAGATCGAGCGGGTCATCCAGATACTCAGCAGGAGAACTAAGAACAACCCCGTGCTTATAGGGGATCCCGGCGTCGGCAAGACGGCGATCGTCGAGGGTCTGGCGCAGAAGATCAACGAGGGCAAGGTCCCCGAGATCCTGAGGGATCGCCGGGTCATGACCCTGGATCTCGCGTCGGTGGTTGCGGGTACCAAGTACAGGGGCGAGTTTGAAGAACGTCTGAAGAAGATAATCGATGAGATCAGGAACGCCAAGAACATAATCCTGTTCATCGATGAGATGCACACCATCATCGGCGCGGGCGGAGCGGAGGGCGCCATCGACGCCGCCAACATACTGAAACCCGCGCTCGCGCGGGGCGAGATGCAGTGCATAGGCGCGACGACCCTGGACGAATACAGGAAGCACGTGGAGAAGGATCCCGCCCTCGAGCGCAGGTTCCAGCCGATCCAGGTCGGGGAGCCCACTGTCGAGGAGACCATAGCAATCCTGAAGGGGCTCAGGGACAGGTACGAGGCGCACCACGGGGTGCAGATCACGGACGAGGCCCTCGACGCCGCGGCCAAATTGTCCGATAGATACGTGGCGGACAGGTTCTTGCCGGACAAGGCTATAGACCTGATAGACGAGGCAGCGTCCAGGGTAAGACTGAGGTCCTTCGTGGCGCCGCCTGACTTGAAGAACCTCGAGGAGCAGTTGCAGGAGATCGTGAAAGAGAAAGAGGCGGCCGTGCAGGCCCAGGAGTTCGAGAAGGCGGCCAGGCTCCGGGATTCGGAGCATAAACTCAAGGAACAACTAGAGCGCGAGAAGAACGAGTGGCAGAACAAGACGTTGACATCCAAGAACAACGTGACCCGCGACGACATCGAGCACATCGTCTCGTCGTGGACGGGAATACCCGTGAAGAAGCTCGCGATCGAGGAGTCTCAGAGGCTTCTCCAACTCGAAGAGGAGATACACAAGAGATTGATCGGACAGCACGAAGCGGTTAAGGCGGTCGCGAGGGCGATCCGCCGGGCGCGATCCGGCCTCAAGGATCCGAAGAGGCCGATAGGCTCCTTCATCTTCCTCGGCCCGACGGGCGTGGGCAAGACGGAGCTCGCGAGGGCGCTGGCGGAGGCGATATTCGGCGACGAGGACGCCATCATTAGGCTTGACATGTCGGAGTACATGGAGAGGCACACGGTGTCACGCCTGGTTGGAGCACCTCCCGGGTATGTCGGGTACGAGGAGGGCGGCCAACTGACGGAGGCAGTCAGGCGGAAGCCATACTCCGTGGTGCTCCTGGATGAGATCGAGAAGGCCCATCCCGACGTATTCAATACTCTCCTGCAGGTGCTGGAGGACGGGAGGTTGACCGAGGCCAAGGGCCGCACGGTTGACTTCAAGAACACCGTGATCATTATGACGTCCAACGTCGGGGCCCACCTGATAAGGGGCCAGGGCGTGGTTGGGTTCAGGCCGGTCAGCGATGAACAGTCATATGAGGACATGAAGGGCAAGATAATGGAGGACGTGAAGCGCACCTTCAGGCCGGAGTTCCT
>JAHDPS010000005.1 GCA_018434225.1 Bacillota bacterium | reverse complement strand
GCTTTCAGTCCCCTCTTCGTAGGGTCAGACGCTGCAACGTATATACAGTAGCACTTGCCCTCGCCCCCCTGACGCTTTCAGTCCCCTCTTCGTAGGGTCAGACGCTGCAACGCCAGATGAACAGTAAGGATGGGAAGAGGCTTGTAGCTTTCAGTCCCCTCTTCGTAGGGTCAGACGCTGCAACACCGGCACTGGGCTATCAACTGGTTCAATGGCACAAGCTTTCAGTCCCCTCTTCGTAGGGTCAGACGCTGCAACCGAGAGTGTGCCAGTCGGCGGATGCGCTGGGGCGCAGGCCATTACGGCCTCCCACCACGTCAACGAAGGCCGCAATTCCTCGACCATCGCGTTTCTGCACAAAACACGCCCCTTCCGTCGAGACCGCGTTATGTCCCCCTCCCCGCCATCCTCACCAGCAAGATCATGCGGCAGATGATCACATTATGGTAACAGCCTGATCGTCGGCCATTGCGACGACTATCGGTCTCGAAAACCGACCCGTGAGTAAGCTTACCCGTATCGCAAGCAACTGGCCTCTATCAGCTATCCTTCGATCCTATTCTCCCACTTCCCTTTCGATCCCTTGCAGCGAAGTCTTCCGCAGGAGAATCAGATATCCAAACCACCCCGTGTTCGTGCTTGTGGTCGCCTGATCCCATTATGATATGGGGCACACACTGAGGGGGACTCGCTCTGAGATACGCTGTGAAGCCGGTTCGGTGATTGCATATGATGATTGCATACTGCGACAGCATATGATACTATCACGGCATAGACCCGGACTGTCCCACGATAAACGCTTGGGGGTGTAGAGCATCGAGCGCGAGCAGTTTACAATCCGTGTGTCGAAAGACCTTCTCGATAGAGTCCGTGAAGAAGCGGCTGCTTACGGTGATTCGATGAACAACCTCATAGTGGCTGCCCTGGAAAAAGAGGTGTCCGCGAGACATCAGCTCCGCCTCATGGACCAGATCGATCGCGAACGCATGGAGTTGGGGAAACACGGTCTTCATCCCGATTCCACGCCCGTTGTCAGGCGAATCAGATCGGGGATGGAACGCCGTGCATAGACCCGCCTATTGCTTGGACACCAGCGTCCTCGTGAAGGCCCTCGTCCCCGAGAAAGGCAGCGCCGAAGCCGCTGCTCTGCTCAGGCGCATAGTCGGTGGAGGTTGCCGTCTGATTGCGCCCGCCTTTGCCTGGGCAGAGGTCGGGACCGTCCTCCGCAAGAAGGTGCGGGCGGGACTACTCAGCGAATCCGAGGCCTGCGCAGCGTGGATGCGTTTTCTCTCGCTATCAATCGACTATTTGAACGACCGTGGACTCATGCAGACAGCATGGGAAGTGGCCGCCAGGTTCACTCTCCCCACAATGTACGACTCCGCCTTCCTCGCGACGGCCGAGATCGCCGCGCGGCACCTGGGGTGTACGGTCGAGTTCTGGACCGCCGACCGCGAACTGGTGGAGGGTCTGGGGCAGATTACTCCAGAATACGTTCGCCTGTTGGAGGACCTGGGCTGACAGGCTATCATCGCGGGAGAGCAAAGAAGCCTAGGTATGGGTCCCTACCCAGGAATCCAGTGCTACGAGGGCTATCCAGACGTTTTCTGAGCGATTCGTAAAGAGCCTCTAACGCCAAATAACTCGAGTTGACGACAGGACCCAACAACTAATCCGTTAGAACCGCAAACCATGCTCAGCATCATATTCCGCTTCGACCACCGCGGGTCCCCCGCCAACGCATTCCCTGATCCTCCCACTCGAGCGTAGAGAACATAACCTCCCGTATCTTATCGGCACCAGCAACTCCTGCACCTTCAAAGGTTCATCATTCTTCATCTTCGCGTATTCATGCTCTAGGCGCGCTGGCAATACTTCGATAGCGTCGAACGCCCTGTAGAATTCCCTCTGGAGCCAATCATCAGAATGGAAGGCTCGGAGGGTCTGCAAACAGCCTCCGTAGAACAACCCGTAGGCTTTGCGGTACGACTCTTCCCAGCGGTCCCTGTTTGCCCCGCGGTATACTCTTTCCAGCCAAGACGAAATCTCATCTTCATTTATGAACTCTCCATCATTCTGATCGAGAGACTCGATCGCAGCCCTGACCAGATCGTCGTCATATATCCCTTGACCATTTTGAGGTTCGCGAAAAACGCAGACCCTTGAAGCCTGCTTCAATCTCCGCCTATTGACCCGTCCAAATCGTTGGATCAGGGCCTCCAGGGGAGCCGGATCAGTAAAGATGGTGTCGAAATCTATGTCTAGGCTGACTTCAATTACCTGGGTAGCCACAAGCACGATCGGTCTTCGCTCAGTTGACTGCGAACCAGCGGATTGCCTCACAATCCGTTCTTTCTCAAGTCGATCGCGACTGTTAAAACGCCCGTGCAGCAGGTGAACGTCGACCTCTCCGCGCAATTCACTCGACAGTTTCTCAAACAGGGTTTGGGCTCGTGTCACCGTGTTGGCGCACACGAGCACGGATTGTCCAGTCCTGGCCTCGCTAACGATCACTGATACCGCACCCTCCGAGGTAATCTCCCCTTCCAGTACCTTAATAACATGACGGCGGAATTGCCGGAAAAGCTCGGGGGTCGCCTTGATGAAAGACAAATCGCCCAGGGCTTCTCTAAGGCGATTCACTATCATTGGCGGAAGCGTCGCGGACATAACAAAGAAGCTGGCGTTGAAGTACTCCCTCAAGTATCCGGCTGTTGCCAAGATCAATGCTAGCCGTTGAGGTTCATAAGCGTGAACTTCGTCGAGCACCACTGTTGCATTGAAATAGTCGCTCAGCAGCGATTCATAGCCTTTCAGCCTATAAACGCCCTTGAGTAGCTGATACGGGCTCAACACCCTCAAAGGAAGGTAGTTGAGTCGGGCGAGGTTCCTGCCCCATTTGGCCATCCTCGCTGCGTTGGCCGGTGTATAATCAGCCTCCAATAGGCGCCGGTAAAGCGCCAGCGTGCTGCGGCTGTGTTCGAGGCCGACCTGGGACGGAAAAGCCTCCTGAAGGCGGTCATACATTGCGTTCATGCTGGCTTGGTAGGGAAGCATATAGAACAGCCGCGGCATGATCTGGCCCCGATCAGACTGAATGGAGGCCCACAACAGCGCGGACTCCGTTTTGCCACTGCCCGTTGGAGCTACAAGTACGGCCGATCCGCGTGTTGTGGCGCAAGTGCGCTGGTGTTCGTACAGCGACTCCGGCGACAGGCCCACGCGCTCCGCAACCAT
>JAHDPS010000282.1 GCA_018434225.1 Bacillota bacterium | reverse complement strand
GGAGCGCATTGCCTGGAGATCCTGCGACGCCCTACCGTCCATATCGGCCTCAGCCGCCCTGAAGGATTCCAACGCGTTCTGTACCATGTCGGCCGCAAACCCCAGGCATGCCCTGATACATTCCTCTTCCTCGGCGGTGAGCCGCGGGTTCGGGCGGGTGACGACGATCGCGATCCCATCGCCCCGGTTCAACGTCCGGGATGCTCCAAAAAACGCGGGATCCCCGTCCAATCCCCGCGAGCCCCCCTCCCCAGAAAAAACCCTCCGGGCGAAGTCAAGCATCCCTCCGACGTCCGTCTCGTCTTGAGTCCCGGGGAACCTGGCCACCAGTTCCATCGCGCCGCGATCATCCCTGCTATAGGCCGCGCACATGTCCGTCCCAGTAAGGCCCTCGACCAGTGCGCGGCAGACTCCCTCCAGGCACCCAGCCGCGTCTCCCCAACGGGCAAATGCCTCGCACATCTCGTGTAATAGCGCCGCTGAATAAGGCCAACCCTCGCTCATGAGCGTTCCGCCCCCCGCCTACCTCACATTAACGGATATTCTGTTAATGCTCAAGGGGCGGCGGGGTTTACTTCTTTAACCACTGCCGGATCTGCGCCTCTGTCGGGATCTTGCCTTCTACCTTTATGATTCCATCCACCACGACCGCAGGGGTCATCATTACCCCGCGCTGGATTATCTCATCCAGGTCCGTAACGTGGACTATCTCGGCCTCGACGCCGATTTTTTTTAGAGTCTCCTCTATCAAATCCCCCGTCTTCCTGCACTTCGGACAACCAACTCCGAGAATCTCGATTCTCATCAAGATACCTCCCAATCTAGCCTGCAATCAGGCCGAATATCATCCCGCTCACGGTGGCCATGACCACCACGAGGGCGATGTACACCGACGCCTTTTTCAGCCCAAGAACGCTGTTTATCACTATCATGCTTGGCAGGCTGAGGGCGGGACCCGACAGTAACAGCGCCAGGGCCGGACCCTTACCCATTCCCGCGCCAACCAAACCCTGGACGATCGGGACTTCCGTCAACGTCGCGAAGTACATGAAGGCGCCCACGAGGGACGCGACGAAGTTCGCCGCCAGGGAATTGCCCCCGACCAGGGCCGCCACGTACCTGGACGGGATCAGCCCGGTGTCCACTCCCGGCCTTCCCATGAGCACGCCTGAGATCAATACGCCTCCGAACAGGAGAGGGAGTATCTTCTTGGCAAAGTCCCACGTG
The DNA here is from genome assembly GCA_018434225.1 of Bacillota bacterium. Lineage (GTDB taxonomy): Bacteria > Bacillota > Sulfobacillia > JABLXB01 > JABLXB01 > SM1-B181. The sequence continues at coordinate 75 of JAHDPS010000282.1, read as the reverse complement.
GAATCCTTCCACGAGACGATCTCTTCGTTCTTGAACCACCTCTTCAGCATGTAGGCCAGCGCCACCAGGAGGGCG
>JAHDPS010000103.1 GCA_018434225.1 Bacillota bacterium | reverse complement strand
CTGCAGCGAACCCGGACCACGGTGGTACTTGGAACCGTGTGCCATGGCGCTGCGGTGGAACCCCCATCTCTTTATGCCGCCGGAAAAACCGTGGCCCTTCGTGAGGGCGATCACATCGACGTACTCGCCCTCGGAGAATACGTCCGCCTTTATCTCGTGACCGATCTCGTATCCTTCCGTCTTCTCCAGTCTCAGTTCCCTGAGGTATCTCATCGGAGTCAACTTGGCCCCGGCGAACTGACCCTTCACGGGTTTCGTCAAGGACCTCTCCCTCGCGGGCATGAAGCCCACCTGAAGGGCGGTGTATCCGTCCTTTTCGGGAGTCCTCTTTTTCACGACCACGCACGGTCCAGCTTCAACGACCGTAACGGGTATTACTATGCCTTGCTCGTCAAATACCTGGGTCATCCCAAGTTTCCGCCCGATTATACCCTTCTGCAACTGTTCCACCTCCCTCTGCAACCATCCGGACCCGCGCACTAGAGCTTGATCTCAATGTCAACCCCTGCCGGCAGGTCCAGCCGCATGAGGGCATCCACCGTCTTAGAGGTAGGATCCACGATATCGATCAATCGCTTGTGGACCCTCATCTCGAATTGCTCCCTGATATCCTTCTCTCCGTTAGGAGCGACGAGGATGGTATATACGCTCTTCTCCGTCGGAAGAGGAACCGGACCCGAAACGGACGCGCCGGTTCGTTTAGCCGTATCCACTATCCGCTCCGCGGAACGGTCCAGGATCTTATGGTCAAATGCCCTGAGGCGGATCCTTATCTTCTGGGCAGGCATCAAGTCCCCTCCTCGAAAAACGTCACGTTACTCAGTTATCTTGGTCACGACGCCGGCGCCCACCGTCCTGCCGCCCTCGCGTATGGCGAACCTCAATCCTTCTTCCATCGCTATCGACGATATCAACTCGATGTCCATCTTCACGTTGTCCCCGGGCATCACCATCTCCACGCCCTCGGGCAGCGTCACTACCCCTGTCACGTCCGTCGTCCGAAAGTAAAACTGCGGCCTGTATCCGTTGAAAAACGGCGTGTGCCTACCGCCCTCTTCCTTCGTCAGTACGTATACGCTCCCAGAAAACTTCGTGTGAGGCTTTATCGACCCCGGCTTCGCCAACACCATCCCTCGAAATACATCGTCCTTGTCTATTCCCCTCAGTAAACACCCTACGTTGTCCCCCGCCTGTCCCGAATCAAGCAGCTTCCGGAACATCTCCACTCCCGTCACTACCGTCTTCTTCGGCTTCTCCAAAAATCCAACTATCTCCGTCTCGTCCCCTACCTTCACCTGACCCCGCTCTATCCTCCCAGTCACTACCGTACCGCGTCCGGTTATCGTGAATACGTCCTCCACAGCCATCAAAAATGGCTTGTCTACGTCCCTAACCGGCATCGGTATATACTTGTCCACCGCGTCCATCAGTTCCCATATCTTACCGCACCACGGACAATCCCGCTTACCGCATCCGCACTCCAACGCCTTCAACGCCGAACCAGCTATCACCGGCGTCTCGTCCCCAGGAAATTTGTACTTCGTCAGTAACTCCCTGACCTCTATCTCCACCAACTCCAGCAACTCCGGGTCATCCACCATGTCAGCCTTGTTCAAAAATACCACCATCGCCGGCACACCTACCTGGTACGCCAACAGTATGTGCTCCCGAGTCTGCGGCATCGGCCCGTCCGCAGCGCTTACCACCAGTATCGAACCGTCCATCTGCGCCGCGCCCGTTATCATGTTCTTTATATAGTCGGCATGTCCAGGACAGTCTACGTGCGCATAGTGCCTAGCCGCCGTCTCGTACTCTACGTGCGATACAGATATCGTAATCCCTCGAGCCTTCTCCTCCGGCGCCTTGTCTATCTGGTCGAACGGTGTGTAGTCCGCATACCCCTGCGTGCTCAAACACCGCGTTATTGCCGCCGTCAACGTCGTCTTACCATGATCAATGTGCCCGATCGTCCCAATATTAGCGTGCGGCTTCGTCCTCTCAAACCTCTTCTTTCCCATCACTGTTCCTCCTTACCACTTATTGATCCGGGTCAGATCCGTCCGAACAACCTCGCCATTATCCTGTTCTTGGCGGCCTCCGGAACTTGCCTGTACGCCGAGAACTGCATGGTATAAGTGCCCCGCCCCTGTGTCTTGGACCTCAGGTCCGTAGCATAGCCGAATATCTCCGCGAGGGGTACCATGGCCCTGATCACCTGCGCACCCGCCCGGTGTTCCGAACCGCAGACCTCGCCTCTTCTCGCGACCAAGTCGCCCAGGACTTCTCCAAGGTAATCTTCGGGAACGATGACCTCGACATCCATGACCGGCTCCAGGAGAATCGGAGCGGCCTTCTCACACGCGTTCTTGAATCCCATCGACGCGGCTATCTTGAACGATATCTCCGACGAATCCACGTCGTGAAAAGAACCGTCGATCAGGCTGACCCTGACGTCGACCACGGGATACCCCGCGAGGATCCCGCTGACAGTGGCCTCGCGAACACCGGCCTCGATCGCCGGGATGAACTCGCCGGGGACCGCGCCGCCCGTCACTCGATTCTCAAACTCGAAACCCGATCCGCGCGGCAGCGGTTCCACCTGGAACACCACGTGACCGTATTGCCCGCGCCCGCCCGTCTGCTTGACGTAACGCCCCTCGGCCGTCGCGGGCAACGTGATGGACTCCTTGTAGGCGACCTGCGGTTTCCCGACCTCCGCCTGCACGTTGAATTCCCTGATAAGCCTATCCACGATTATCTCAAGGTGGAGCTCGCCCATGCCTGATATCAGCGTCTGCCCGGTCTCCCGGTCGGTGTGCGTCTGGAAAGTGGGATCTTCCTCCGCGATCTTAGCCAGCGCGAGGGCCAGTTTGTCCTGATCCGCCTTCGTGCCGGGCTCGATCGCCACGTCGATCACGGGAACGGGGAACTGCATGGGTTCCAGAACAATGGGGTGTCCATCGGCCACAAGCGTATCCCCGGTGACAGTGCCCCTCAAGCCGAGCGCACCGGCGATATCCCCCGTGCGTGCCTCCTGGGCGTCCTCCCTGCGGTTCGCGTGCAAGAATACTATGCGGGCAATCCGCTCCTTCTTGTCCCGCGTCGCATTATAGATGTATGAACCCGCGTTGACGACCCCCGAGTACACCCTGAAATACGTCATCTTCCCCACGTAAGGGTCGACCGCTATCTTGAACGCAAGGGCGGAGAACGGTTCGTCATCCGAGGCCCCCCGCTGTTCACACATCCCGGTGATGGGGTTCACGCCATCCACCGGAGGGATATCCAGCGGCGAGGGAAGATAGTGCACTACCGCGTCCAGGAGACGCTGAACCCCTTTGTTCCGGAAGGACGCACCGCAAAGAACGGGGCATATCTTCGTGTCCAGCGTGCCCTTTCTCAGCGCCCCGCGGATCTCGTCCGCCGATATCTCCTCACCATCAAGGTATTTCTCCATCAAGGAGTCGTCGTACTCGGCGGCCGCTTCCAGAAGCGAAGTCCTGGCGGCGGTCACAGAGTCCAGGACCTCCTCAGGTATATCGCACTCTACGGGATGAGTCCCGAGGTCGTCTGTGTAGGTTATCGCCTTCATCTCGACGACGTCAACCAACCCGCGGAATGAATCTTCCGCGCCGATAGGCCATTGAACGGCCACCGCCTTCATGCGGAGCCTATCCTCGATCATCTTCACCACGCGACCGAAGTCCGCGCCGATAGAGTCCATCTTGTTCACATACCCTATCCTGGGCACGCGGTACTTGTCGGCCTGCCTCCAGACGGTCTCCGACTGAGGCTCCACGCCGTTCCTCGCGCAGAAGATCGCTATGACCCCGTCGAGCACCCTCAGCGAGCGTTCGACCTCTACGGTGAAGTCAACGTGGCCTGGTGTGTCTATAATGTTAATTCGATGGTCTTTCCAGGAACAGGTGGTGGCCGCGGACGAGATAGTGATCCCGCGTTCCTGTTCCTGTACCATGAAATCCATGGTGGCGGAACCCTCGTCCACTTCGCCCATCCTGTGCACGCGCCCGGTATAGAAGAGGATCCTCTCGGTGGTCGTGGTCTTGCCCGCGTCAATGTGGGCCATTATTCCGATGTTCCTGATCTTCTCGAGCGGATAAGCCCGCGCCATCGTATCCCCTCCTTTCACCGGTGTCCCCGGCCTCGCCGGATCCCCTACCACCTGTAATGAGCGAACGCCCTATTGGCCTCAGCCATCCTGTGCGTGTCTTCCTTCTTCTTGATAGTGGAGCCGGTATTGTTGGCCGCATCCATCAGCTCGAGAGCGAGTCTCTCCTCCATTGTCCTCTCGGCCCGGTCCCTCGCGAAGCCTATCAGCCAGCGAATCGCGAGCGATGTCCTGCGTTCCGGTCTTACCTCCATGGGTACCTGGTACGTAGCGCCGCCGACGCGGCGCGGCCTGACCTCCAGGACCGGCATGGCGTTCTTCATGGCCTGGTCGAATACTTCAATTGGATCCTTGCCGGTCTTGTCGCGGATGATCTCCATCGCATCGTAGAAAATCCTCTGCGCCAGCGACTTTTTCCCATCCCACATGACCTTGTTCATGAACCGGGCGGCCATGACGTTGTTGTAAACTGGATCCGGCTGGATTTCCCGCTTGGCGGTAATCCCCCTTCTGGGCATCAAGTTCCCCCCTATGACGTCTTCTTAGGAACCTTGGCGCCGTACTTGGAACGCCCCTGGTTCCTCTTGGCAACCCCCGCCGCGTCGAGTGTCCCCCGAACGATGTGGTATCTAACGCCCGGGAGGTCCTTGACCCTACCTCCGCGCACCAGTACAACAGAGTGCTCCTGAAGGTTGTGCCCGATGCCGGGGATGTAGGCCGTAACCTCGACCCCGTGGGTCAGTCTCACTCTCGCGATCTTGCGAAGAGCGGAGTTGGGCTTCTTTGGAGTGGTCGTCTTCACGACCGTGCATACGCCTCGCTTGAATGGGTTCTCCTTCAACGCAGGCGCCTTTGACTTATGACCGACCTGCTTTCGACCCTTCCGCACGAGCTGGCTTATGGTCGGCACACTCTCACCTCCCGCCTTCCGGTTCGTCGTTCAATACTGCCGCCGACGCGGCCCCAACGTCGATCCCGCACGCCTTACCCAGGACCGCCATGCTTTCGACGTACTCTACCTCGACGGCGTTATCCCTGCATTGTGCGAGTATCTCCCCTGTCACCTTTTCGTCCGCGTCCCTCGCTATGAATACCTTCCTGGCGGTTTTATTCTCCACCGCCTTGACGGTCTGCTTGGTACCGACAGTGCGCCTCTTCGCCTTCCTCAACATTTCAAGCGGCATCAATTTCCCTCCCGGCCCGTAGACGCACTCATAAATTGTAGCACCGGCAATTCTCAGTGTCAATTATCATTTCCGCAGTAAGAAGACTCCGCGTTAGTGCGTCACGAGTCGCCCGCGGGGAGTTCATCCGTTGGGTAGGATTCCTCAGGGAACGCCTCCACAACTTTGATGTTCCTGTACCTCGGCATCCCCGTCCCGGCCGGTATGAGCTTCCCAATAATCACGTTCTCCTTCGAACCAATGAGCGCGTCACGCTTGCCCTTGATCGACGCCTCAGTCAACACCCTGGTGGTCTCCTGGAAGGAGGCCGCCGAGAGGAACGAGTCTGTGGCCAGCGAGGCCTTGGTGATGCCCAGCAGCAGGGGCCGAGCCACGGCGGGGAGCCCTCCGCTCGCTATCGCGTTAATGTTCTCCTCCTCGAACTCGAACAGATCGATCAGGCCGCCGGGTAGAAGGTCCGTGTCCCCGGGATCGTCTATCTTGACCTTGCGCAGCATCTGCCTGATGATGACCTCGATGTGCTTGTCGTTGATGTCAACACCCTGCAACCTGTAGACGCGCTGTACCTCGTTGAGGAGATACACCTGGGCGGACCGGACCCCCCTGATCCTCAGGAGGTCGTGCGGATTGATGGAACCCTCCGTCACGATGTCGCCCAATCCTATGCGGTCTCCGTTCTTGACCCTCAACCGCGCGCCGTAGGGAACGGGGTACACCACGATGTCACCGTCTCCCGTGGCGATCTCGACCTCGCGCTTGTCTCTGTTCTCGAGCACCCGCACAACTCCGGCCGCCTCGCTGACGATCGCCTGGCCCTTCGGCTTGCGGGCCTCGAACAATTCTTCCACCCTGGGGAGGCCCTGGGTTATATCCTCGCCGGCGACCCCTCCGGTGTGGAACGTTCTCATCGTGAGCTGTGTGCCGGGCTCGCCGATCGACTGCGCGGCGATCGTGCCCACCGCTTCACCCACATCCACCATGCCGCCGGTCGCAAGGTTGCGGCCATAGCACTTCCCGCAAACACCGTGCCTGGTGCGGCAAGTTAACACGGACCTGATCCCGACCTCCTTGATCCCGGCCGCGATGATCTTTACCGCGTCATCCTCCATGATCTCGCCGTTGGCGGGCACTATCACTGAGCCGTCGCGCGGGTCCACGATATCGTTGAGGGCGGTGCGCCCGATCAACCTGTCCTGTAGATCCTCGATGATCTCGGTGCCGTCCCGCACCTCAGATACGATGATCCCCTCGTGAGTGTGGCAGTCCTCTTCCCGCACGATAATATCCTGGGAG
>JAHDPS010000110.1 GCA_018434225.1 Bacillota bacterium | reverse complement strand
CTGACAGGTTGGGTTGAGGCATATCTGATCTACCGGAAGCTGAATCTGAATTAGGTCCAAAGGCTGAGAAGGAGAGGAGTAGGCCGGGGGCGCCACACAGGGAGGGGAATGCCGGGACTGGGAGCATCCCCGTGGCCAAGCGGCTGAAGTTCGCTCCGGAGCCGCAGGCTGAAATAGCAGTAGGCCGTTGACGGCGCCCACCGTTATAGGGGCTGGGTGTTAGGACCGCGAAGGTCCGGTGCACCCTGAGTGGGGCGATTACATCGCCCAAACAAGGTGGTACCACGGAAGCAAGGCTTTCGCCCTAGTGGCGAAGGCCTTTTTCGATCTTGAGGGATAGCGATGGAGGAGGGTGTCTCTTGGGAGACGGGTTGAGGCATGATCTCGATGCCCTGAGGAAAGAGGCCGGGCTCGCCGTCGAGCGGGCGGAATCGCTCGAAGCCCTAGAAGAGATTCGAGTGAGGTATCTCGGGCGAAAGGGGATGCTCACGCGTGCCCTGCGCGGGATGGGCGGCGTTCCCGAGGCGGACCGCCCGGCCATCGGACGCCTGGCGAACGATACGCGAGACGAGATAGAACGCCTGCTCGGTGAAAGGCGCGACGGCCTGGGGCGGATGGCCATGTCGAAGCGCCTCCTGGAGGAGGCCGTCGATGTCACGCTGCCCGGGATTCCCGCGCGGGTGGGCACGAAGCACGTGGTCCAACAGGTGCTGGAAGAGATCGAGGACGTGTTCATCGGCATGGGGTTCGAGATAGAAGAGGGCCCCGAGGTGGAAACGGACTACTACAATTTCATCGCGTTGAACTTCCCTAAGGATCACCCGGCAAGGGACATGCAGGCGACTTTCGTCGTCAACCCGGAGATAGTGCTCAGGACCCATACCTCCCCCGTGCAGGTGAGGGGGATGCTCAAGAGGAAGCCCCGGCTGCCGTTACGGCTCATAGCGCCAGGCAGGTGCTACCGTCGGGATCCGGCCGACGCGACTCACTCTCCCGTATTCACGCAGGTGGAGGGCCTTGCGGTGGACGTGGGCGTCAGCATGGGGGATCTTAAGGGGACCCTGGCTGAATTCGCGCGTAGGATGTACGGCCCTATGACCAGGACGAGGTTCAGGCCGAGCTATTTCCCGTTCACGGAGCCAAGCGCCGAGGTGGACGTGTCGTGCACCGTCTGCGGCGGGTCCGGCTGCGGCGTCTGCGGCGGCACGGGGTGGCTGGAGATACTGGGATCGGGGATGGTTCACCCCCACGTGCTGGAGAATGGCGGATACGATCCGGGTAAGGTGACGGGATTCGCATTCGGGATGGGCGTGGAACGAATCGCAATGCTCAAGTACGGGATCGACGACATCAGGCTGTTTCATGGCGGGGACCTCAGGTTCCTGCGGCAATTCTGAGGGGTATGGGGGTGGCCTGAGTCATGAGGGTATCTTATAACTGGCTTCGAGAATACGTTGATGTGCCCTGGGACGCGAAGGAACTCGCCGACCGGTTCACTATGGCCGGCCTCAAGGTGGAGAACATCGAGGAAACAGGCGGTGAACTGCGTGGCCTGGTGGCCGGAAGGATTGAGTCCGTCGTTCCCCATCCAGGTGCGGACAGGCTGAGCGTTTGTGCGGTGGACGTGGGGGGGCGAACTCTGTCCATCGTGAGCGGGGCACCCGGGTTGCGGCCGGGCCAGCTGGTGGCCGTCGCGATTCCCGGGGCGACTCTCCCCGGCGGCCTGAAGGTGGAGGCGGCGGAATTTATGGGCATAGAGTCGCTGGGGATGCTTCTGTCGACGACGGAAATCCTTCTCGGCGAGCATCACCTCGAAGGCGAGGGTCTCCTGACCCTCACCGGGATTCCCGCCGGCGCGGACCTCGTCGAGGCATTGGAACTGAGGGACTACGTCCTCGAACTGGATCTCACGCCGAACTACTCGCCGTGCCTGTGCATGCTCGGCGTGGCGCGCGAAGTGGCGGCGATCACAGGCGGAGATATCAAGGAACCGCCGCGCCGATGCACGGGCTTCGTTGACGGGAGAGCCGTAGACGGGCGTTCCAGCGCGGGCGGAGTTAGGGTCAGGATCGACGACCCGGACTTGTGCGGGCGCTTCACTGCGAAGATAGTGTGGGATGTCAAGGTGGGGTACTCGCCGTTGTGGATACAGCGCAGGCTGATGGCGGCGGGGGTCAGGCCGATCAACAACATCGTCGACGCGACCAACTACGTGATGATGGAGACCGGACAGCCTCTCCACGCCTTCGACTACGAAACCCTTCGCGATACGACCATCATAGTCAGGCGGGCGAGGGACGGCGAAACCCTGGAGACCCTGGATGGGGTGGAGCGGGCCCTCAACGATCGTATACTCGTGATCGCCGACGCCGGGGGCGCGGTTTCCGTGGCGGGCGTCATGGGCGGTCTGACCACCGAGGTGACGGAGAATACGCGCACCGTGTTGCTGGAATCCGCCTATTTCGACTCGCTCAACATCAGGCGGACCGCGCAGGCCATGGGACTGAGGTCGGAGGCGTCGCTCAGGTTCGAGAAGGGTATCGACCCGGAAGGGCAGGCTGCGGCGGCGGAGAGGGCCGCGCGGTTGATGGCGGATATCGGGGCGGGCCGGCCGACGGCGGACATAGTGGACGTTCACCCCGTCAAGGTCGAACCGAAAACCATCCTCGTGAGGCCGGACCTGGCGCGAACGGTGGTGGCGGAATCCCTCAGCGATCAGGATATGGCGGGCCTGCTCGAAAGGTACGGTTTCGGTGTCAAACCCGGGGATGATGCTACGCTCAGTGTCACGGTCCCGCCTCGGCGAGTCGACATATTCGAGGAGATAGACCTGATTGAAGAGGTCGCGAGGCTTTACGGGTACGACAAGATCGAGCCGTCTCTCCTGAAGGGGGCCTTGGCCGGCGGAGAACGTCCGGCGGGCAGAGCGTTCTCCGCTCTCGCACGGGATATCATGCTGGCGATCGGCCTGACGGAGGTCAGTACGTTTTCGCTAGTCGATCCCGCGTCTTTCGATAGGATGAACCTTCCCGCGGGAAGCCCGCTTAGGGCGGCGATTAGACTCATGAACCCGCTCGTTCAGGAGCAGAGCATTATGAGGACGACACTCGCGCCCGGCCTACTCGAGGCCCTGGCGACCAACGCCAGTCATCGAGTCCCGGACGCGCAGATATTCGAGATAGGCAGGGTGTTTCTCCCGGAGTCCCTGCCGTTGGAGAATTTGCCCGAAGAAAGGGTCCGCCTTGGAGTGGCCGCCATGGGGCGCGTGGGCGGGGAGCACTGGATTTCGAAGCCTGCTCAGGCGGATTACTTCTACGTCAAGGGCGTTCTCGAGGGATTCCTCGACAGGGCGGGGGCCGGCGGGATCTCGTTCGACGCGTACGACGTCGGCTCGGGGAATGTCGCCTCGGGGAATTTTGCTGAGGGGGCGCCCGTCACAGGCGTCGCCGCGGGTGGCAATATGGATGGCGGCGACGCGCTATACGCCGTTCTTCCGGCGCTGCACCCCTACAGGCGAGCGGTCATCAGGGCGGCGGGCCGCCGGATCGGGGTCATCGGTGAGGTCAACCCGGCGGTGGCCGCCGAATACGGTCTGCCCGGCAGGGCGACTTTCGCCGAACTGGACCTAGACGCGGTCATGGGTCTTGGCGGTACGGGGAAGAGGTTCAGCCAGATCCCGAGATTTCCATCCGTTGTCAGGGATATCGCAGTCATAGCGCCGGAATCTACGCCGGCGGCCTCGATCATGGAGATCATCCGAAAGGCCGCGGGCGATCTGCTCGAAGAGTTGCGCTTATTCGATCTTTACAGGGGGGGACAGGTCCCTCTCGGCCGCCGGAGCCTCGCGTTCTCGCTCACGTACAGGGCCGCCGACCGCACACTGACCGACGCCGAGGTGGACGCGGTTCACGCCGTAGTGAGGGAATCGTTGGGCGGGCGGGGACTTCTGCTGCGCTGAGATAGGCGGGTGAATACGCGGCCTCTCTTGTGGAAACGATCTTTGCCGATGGGCGCGAGCGCGACCATCGGCAGGGTGACGGACCCACCCTGCGGGAGGAGAGGCCGGCATAGCCGGTCTCTCTCTTTCTGCGCCCGCCATGGGCGCGTTCAGTCGAAGACCTTTGACTCGACGGGCGAAGAAGGGGAATGAGAAGGGGTATTATGAAGAACTTCGAAATAGCGGCCGCGCTCATTGAGATCGCCGATCTCACGGAGATCGCCGGCGAAGAGGCGTTCAAGGCGAGGGCTTATCGTCGCGCCGCCGATTCCATCGTGAAGCTCCCGGGCGACATCGGCGAATACGCGGCCGAGGGGCGACTCATGGAAATCCCGGGTGTCGGAAAGAACATCGCCGCCAAGATCGAGGAACACCTGTCCACCGGCGCGATGCGGCACCTTGACAGGCTGAGGGAGAGAATCCCCCATACTGTGCTGGAGATGTTGGATGTGCCCGGCCTCGGGCCGCGAACGGCGTCCATACTATACCGCGAACTCGGGATCAGGGATCTGAACGGGCTGGAAGCGGTACTTCGCGAGGGCCGAACCCGCGGTATCAGAGGGATGGGGGAGAAGAAGGAGCGTTCCCTGCTCAAGGGGGTCGAGGAGGTGCGTCGCAGAGGGACGCGGACCCCTCTTGGCACAGCATGGCCCCTGTCGGAGGAGATCGCGGGAATACTGCGGGGCGTGCCGGGGGTCCACCGAGTCGAGATCGCGGGTAGTATCCGGCGGCGACGGGAAACGGTGGGCGACGTCGATCTCGTCGCGTCGTCAGACGACCCGGACGGCCTCATGGAGGCTTTCACCTCGCTTCCTATGGTGGTCGATGTTCCGGCCAGGGGGGACACCAAGTCGGTGGTCAAGATCGACGGCCTGGGACAGGTGGATCTGAGGGTTGTGAAGCCGGGCGAGTTCGTGGCCGCGCTTCACCATTCGACGGGTTCTAAGGAGCATCACGTAAGGCTCAGGGGCATGGCGAAGGACAGGGGGCTCAAGATCAACGAATACGGGGTGTTCGACGAGGGGGATTCCCCCATGCGGATCGACTCCGAGGAGGACATATACGGCTTGTTGGGGATGGAATACGTGCCTCCGGAACTCAGGGAGGACGCGGGAGAGGTGGAGGCGGCGTTGGAGTCGCGGCTGCCGGATCTGGTCAGAGAAGAGGACATACTCGGAGACTTGCACATGCACACGAGGTGGAGCGACGGCACGGGGAGCGTCGAAGACATGGCCCGCGCGGCGAAGGAGCGCGGTTACCAGTATATCGCGATATCCGATCACTCGAAGTCGCTGGGGGTCGCCGGCGGCCTGAACGAAGAGAGACTCATGGCGCAAGCGCGAGAGATCGAGTCTTTGAACGAGGGGGAGTCCGGTTTCCGGATATTGAAGGGGATCGAGGTAGAGATAATGAAGTCGGGCTGCCTCGATCTGGATGACGAGATCCTGGCGGGCCTCGATATCGTCACGGCATCGGTCCACAGCGCCTTCAACATGGGCCGGGATGCCATGACCGCGAGGATCGAGGCGGCGATGAAGAACGAGCACGTCGACGTCATAGCCCATCCGACGGGAAGGCTCATTGGACGGAGGGAGCCGTACGAGGTCGATGTGGACAGGCTAATCGAGACCGCTCTCAAGACCAGCACGTATCTCGAGATAAACGCATCTCCCGACAGGCTCGACCTGTCCGATTACTGGGCGAGAAGGGCCATGGAGGCGGGGTGCGGGCTGGTCATCAACACTGACGCGCACGCCGCCGCGAGCCTCGACGACATGAGGTTCGGCGTTTCGGTGGCGCGCCGGGCCTGGGGGACTCGGAAACACATAATCAACGCGCTTTCGCTGGAAGACCTGCTGGAGAAGCTCCGCTGACACTCTCGCCCAGCCGGCAACCTCCGCTCGGGCCTAGGGATAACGCAGGCTCCCGCTATCAATCTCGCGGTATCCCGAACCCCCCGCGCCGGAATAATAGATACCCGGTACAAGGCCTCAACCGCGGGGGGATTCCGTTGCAGAGCGAACAACTGCCGTTGTGGAAGGACCTCCTCATCGTCGCTTATAGGACCGTGGGGGTATACGTTTTCAGCCTAGCAGCCATGAGACTGGTGGGGAAGAGGTCTATCGGCCAGATGGCCGCGTTCGACCTCGTGGTAGTCATAATCATGGGATCGGTGGCGGCGATACCCATCGAGGAGAAGAGCGTCCGCCTGATCGATGCCGGATTGTCCATCGGCATCCTCGCCGCGCTCGAGTTCATTCTCGGAAGACTGAACCTGCGGTGGAGGACTCTGGAGAAGATCACGCAGGGGCAATCCACTGTGCTCGTGCAGGATGGCCGGATACTCGAGGAGAATCTCAGGAGAGAGAACATAACCCTTGCGGACCTTTATATATCACTGAGAGAAAAGGGCGCGGATAACGTCCAGGATATCCAGATTGCGGTGCTGGAGCCGAACGGCCGCGTAAGCGTCATCAAGAAGAAGGAGAAGCAGCCCGTCACTCCCGACACCGTCCATCTGATGACGCTGAACAGGTTGGACGCTCTGATGGTCCAGAATATGGAGAGGGCAAGGGCCAGGGCGAGCGCCCTTCTGGAGGAGGCGGATGTGCCTTCGCGGCGCGGGCCGCCCCCTTAGGCCCCGGGTGGATCATGAATGTACTGTTGCTTTTTGTCGATGGAATGGGGATTGGCCGCGACGACCCGGCGATCAATCCCTTCATTAGTGCCCGTATTCCGGTGTTTCGCCGGTTATTTGGCGACGCGGGCATGATCCCGTGCGACACTGTGAGCCGCTCCGACGGGTTCGTGGGCGTTCCCGTCGATGCCACTATGGGCTTCCCCGGCATTCCGCAGAGCGCCACGGGCCAGACGGCGTTGCTGACAGGGGAGAACACGGTAGCGATCGAGGGCCGTCACGTCAGCGGCCACCCCACGCCCGGGCTGAAGGATCTGCTGAAGCGCCGCTGTATATTCAGGATCGCGCGGGAAGCCGGGAAGACGGTTACGTTCATCAACGCCTATAAGGACGAGTCGTTCAAGATGATGGAGGATGGGACTTATCCTGCATCCGTGAGCACGGTCGCGGCCCTCAGCGCCTCCATTCCCCTCAGGACGGTCGTGGACCTGAGAGAACGCAGGGCCGTGTACCACGACATAACCTCCCGGACGCTGAAGGATCGCGGCTGCTCCCTGGAGACGGTATCTCCGGAGGAAGCGGGGGGGATCGCCGCCTCCGTGGCCGCCGGATACGATCTATCGATGTTCGAATTCTTTCTCACCGATAAGGTGGGACACCGCCAGGACATGGCGGGTGCCCGGAATATGCTGGCGCGGTTGGATGCGTTTCTCGGGGGCGTCTTGCGGAACGTCGCTGGGGCAGGGGGCGATCTGTGCATGGTCATCGCCAGCGATCACGGCAACGTGGAGGACCTATCGACCCCGGAGCACACCAGGAACCCCGTTCCGGCGCTGTTCGTGGGGTTGCCCGCCGGCGCGTTGGCGGAGAAGATATCGGGTATGAAGAGCATCATGGATGTGCCGCGGGCGATACTCGAGATCATCGGTGTAAGGGATGACCGTCCCGAGTGAAGGCACGTGAGTGATTCGCGGGAGGAGATGAGAATATGCAATCTACCATATTCGAGACGGAGGCGGGCTGGTGTGGTTTCAGCTGGTCTTCGGCCGGGTTGCGGACGTTCGCGCTCCCAAGAAAGAGCGAGGCCGCCGCGATCGAGGAGGTCGGTCCCGCCTCACTGGTGGACCCGGAGCGCCTACCCGCTCCCTGGGACGGCCTGGCGAGGGATGCCGTCGGGTACTTCAGGGGTGAGGGACCGGTGGATTTCTCGAAATACCCTGTGGACATGACCGGGGTCCCGGAGTTCCACAGGAGGGTGTACGGGATCATGCGCAAGATAGGTTGGGGCTCGGTGATGACGTACGGCGAATTGGCCGCCGCATCGGGGAACAGGGCCGCCGCGAGGGCGGTGGGCCAGGCCTGCGCCAGGAACCCAGTCGCCCTTGTCATACCGTGCCACCGGGTAGTTGGCGCCTCCGGGCTCACGGGTTTCGGCGGCGGGCTGGACCTCAAGCGCAGGATGCTGGAGATAGAAGGTTGCGCGGACTACCCGGGCAGGAGGGGCGCGTAGGCCGGTGTTTGACGAGCGCACGCTCAGAGTGCTGGAATTTGAGAAGATAGTCGCGATGCTCGTGGAGAAGGCGGTCACCGTGCCCGGGAGGGAGAGGGCGCGATGCCTCGAGCCACTGGGATGCGTGGATGAGATGGCCGAAGCGCTCTCCGAAACCTCGGAGGCGGCAGGGATCGTCTCAACAAAGTCCCCGCCCCTGAATGGGCTGGCGGACGTGAGGGAGCCGGTCCGGCGGTGCGGGATCGGTGGCACGGCGCACGCCGCCGACCTGGTGGCGGTCGCCTCCACGGCGGCCGCCGTGTCCGATTTGAGAAGATTCCTCTCCGTCGCGGCAAGGCCGGGTTCGGCAATACACGGGAAGGCGCAGGGCCTCGCCAACCTCAGGGAGACGCACGCCTCCATAATGGCCTGCCTGACTGAAGAGGCGGAGGTCAAGGATGACGCCAGCCATGAGTTGCGCAGGATTCGTTCGCAGATGAGGACGCTTTCCTCGCGCGTGCGCGAGCGCCTGGAGTCGATGGTGAAATCACCCGGTGTCGCGCGCTTCCTCCAGGAGCCGATAGTGACTCTGCGCGAGGGCAGATACGTCCTACCGGTGAAGCAGGAGTACAGGTCTCAGGTTCCGGGGGTGGTCCACGACCAGTCAGCGAGCGGCGCCACGGTGTTTGTGGAGCCGATGGCCGTTCTGGAGATCAATAACGACATACGCAGGCTGGAGGCCGAAGAGAGGGACGAGATAGACAGGATACTTCGCGATCTGTCCGAGATGGTCGGCGAACGCGCGGACGATATCATCCAATCGATCGAGACGGCCGGGGATCTCGATTTCGCCTTCGCAAAGGGACGCTTGAGCCTCGACATGAATGCGGTCGAGCCCTCCATCGCCGACCGCCCCATGGTGGATCTCAAGAGGGCCAGGCACCCCCTTCTGAAGGGGGACGT
>JAHDPS010000055.1 GCA_018434225.1 Bacillota bacterium | reverse complement strand
GAGGGTATGGAGGTAGTCGATCGAATCGCCGCTCAGAAAACCGACAAGGATGATAAACCCATAGACGATTCGATCAGGATCACGGGCATCGAGTTTGTCAGGTTCTGAAAAACGCTCCCATCAGCCGGGCCATCAAACAGGGCGGATCAAGCCGGGCGCAAAGACGGGCCCGGCTTTTCGTGCGTTCGCCTGAATTGGGGCCGAATCTGGCCCACGCGATCCTGAAGTGATAACAGTGAGACTACCTGGGAAAGTGGCGGTTGTTACGGGGGCATCGAGAGGAATTGGGCGCGCTATTGCCCTTCTCTTCGGTCGAGAGGGCTGCTCGGTGGTGGTCAATTACCAGGTCGAGGCTCTCATCAATGCAGCGGGTGGAAACGCTTTTTCGTTTCGCGCGGATGTGGCCGTCCTCGCGGATGTGGAACGCATGTTTGACATGTGTATGACGGAGTTCGGTGGAATCGACATTCTTGTCAACAATGCGGGGGCATCCAAGTACTCCCTGGTTACATCAATGGGAGAGGAAGAGTGGGACGAGGTACTCGATACAGCCCTTATTTTGGAAAGCGGGTATGAATTATATTGAAAATTCTGGTATCGCAAAGTACAATCGAGTTAGCCAATGCTTTACAGGACGCCATAGTGCGGCGCGCGGGTTTACACAAATGGAGGATTGGGAGGTATGAAAACATGAAATGGCGTTTCCCCGTTTCAATGGCCTTATGCGCGGTGTTCTTCCTCACGTGCAGTCATTTTGTATCGGCCCAGGCGCTTGAGCTGCCCTCCATCCATGATTATACCAAAGAGACCCAGATGAGTCAGTTCAGGCATCATGGCGGGGATGAAGGGAAAGCCGCCGACATGATGGCGGCCTTCATCGAGAATATCTGGAATCCTGCGGAAATGGATAATATGATCGCCAAGGATTCCACGCTACGCGAGGGCTTCCTGGAATACGTCAAGGGATTCGGCCCCGACTACTTCAAGGGTTTCAAGATCGTAGCGACCTCGGTGGAGAAGCTCTATCGCGTGAAGGGCTTTGACGTTTTCAATGACTATCGCATGATTGTGAAGTTCAAGTACCTGTGCTTTACCCACGATAAGAAGACAGTAGAGAAGACGGACTATGTCGGCTTGGCGAAATGCGGCAGACTGCGTACGGACTGGAAATTCTGGGGCGTCCTGTGGCGCGATCAAGGCATCGACGTTTCCGATGTGAGCCTCTTCCAACTGGATCCGCCCGCGAGGGGCGAGGAGATATGCGTCATGTCCACCACCGCCGGCACGATCAAACTCAGGTTGTTCCCGGCGCAAGCACCCAAAACGGTGCGGAACTTCAAGGCGCTGGCGGAGAACGGCTACTACAACGGAACGGATTTCCCCAGAGTGATCAACGATTTCGTAATTCAGGGGGGCAGCCTCGACGGCGTGCCCACCAGCGGCGACTGCATCTATGGCAAGTACTTCGAGGACGAATTCTCCAGGGACCTATTCAATTTCAGGGGCGCATTGTGCATGGGCAATGAGGGAGTCCCCAACACCAACGGTAACCAGTTCTACATCGTGCAGAAAAAGAAGGCGCCACAGGACCATCTAGATTATGCCTCTCTTCCCCTCAATGCCGAAGCGAGGTATCAGGAGGTCGGCGGCACCCCATATCTGGATATGCGGTTTACCGTATTCGGCCAGGTCTTTGAGGGTATGGAGGTAGTCGATCGAATCGCCGCTCAGAAAACCGACAAGGATGATAAACCCATAGGCGATTCGATCAGGATCACGGGCATCGAGTTTGTCAGGTTCTGAGGAACACTCCCGCTGGCCGAGATCCTTCAGATTGATCGACCAATCGAACAATCAAGCCGGGTATCTGAAAGTACCCGGCTTTTCCACGGTGGTGGCGCGCCCGGCCGGGCCGCGAAACGCCACGAGACCGTAAACTAACCATCAACCAACCATCAGCCGATTGAAAGTTCGGATACGCCAAAGTAGAATCGGATTAGCCGTTGGCCCCCGTCATATCGGGTTTACGTTGATGGGGATCAGCAGTCTAAACAAGAAAGGGCGTCCTGCCGTGCCGATCTTCTTATGCCTGATTCTCTTATTCACTGCCGTTCGTTTCGCATCCGCACACGCGATGGAGCAGCTTTCCGCCCATGATTACACCGGGGAGAGCCAGATCAACCAGTTCTGGCCCCGTCCAGGGGATGTGCGGCAAGCCGCCGACATGATGGCGGCGTTCATCAAGAATGCCGGTAGTCCCGCTGAAATGGACAAAATGGTCGCCAAGGACTCCACGACGCGAGAGGACTTCATCCAGTATGCCAAGGGCTTTGGGTTGGACTACTACAAGGGTTTCAAGATCGTCTCGACCTCGGTGGAGAAGCTGTATAACGTCAAGGGTTACGACGTTTTCAACAACTACCGCGCGATCGTGAAGTTCAAATACCTGTGCTACACATACGACAACAAGACGATAGAGAAGACGGATTACATCGGCATGGCGAAGCGCGGCAAACTGCCGACGGACTGGAAGTTCTGGGGCGTATTGTGGCGAGACTCGGGCGTAGACGTTTCGGACGCGAGCCTTTTCCAGCTCGAGCCACCGGCGGAGGGCGAGGAGATATGCGTCATGCGCACGACCGCGGGCGCGATCAAGTTCAGGTTATTCCCGGAGCAAACCCCAAGGACGGTGCGGAACTTCAAGACGCTGGCGGAGAACGGCTACTACGACGGGACGGATTTCCCGAGAGTCATCAATGATTTCATGATTCAGGGAGGAAGCCTTGACGGGGTGCCCACCAGCGGCGACTGCATCTACGGGAAGTACTTCGAGGATGAGTTCTCGAGGGACCTGTTCAACTTCAGGGGCGCGTTGTGCATGGGCAACGAAGGCGTCCCCAATACCAACGGCAACCAGTTCTACATCGTGCAGTGTAATAATGTGGCGGAGGCGTACTTAGATCTCGCGTCGCTTCCCCTCAACGCCGAGACGAAGTACCGGGAGGTCGGCGGCTGCCCGTATTTAGATATGCGGTATGTCGTGTTCGGCCAGGTCTTCGAGGGTATGGAGATAGTCGACCGGATCGCCGCTCAGAAGACGGACGAGAACGACAAACCAATAGACGATTCGATCAGGATCACGGGCATTGAGGTCACCACGCAGGAACCCGAGTATTGAACATAGAAAGAATAGCGGATGCAGGTGAAATAGTCTGTGCGCCCATTTGGGGCGATCTGGCGGGTGCGCGCGGACTGGCTTCACCGGTATTGTTTGGACCGGGTGGTGAATTCGGCGGATGAGCGGGCACCAGGCGCAGGTATCGGCAGCGGTCGGCCATGCTCAGTTGCAGGCTATACTCGAATCGGCTCACAATGGCATCATCGCGATAGACGATCGCGGTATGATAACCATATTCAACGCGGCGGCCGAGAGGCTAATAGGGAAGCCGGCCGTTCGAGTGTTGGGTAGAAGCATCACGGAGATCATGCCGACAACCGGATTGCTCGGGGTATTGAAGACCGGGGTGCCGCAGGTTGGCGAGAGGCTAGTGATAGGCGACAGGTTGTTCATTTCGAACAGGACCCCTATTGTTTCCCCCGATGGGACCATCGCAGGCGGTGTCGGAGTATTCCAGGACGTATCCGAACTGGAATCAATTAGCAAGGAACTGCAATCGTACAAGATGATTTCCAAGGAACTCGACGCGATAATCGAATCGAGCTTCGACGGTATCTACGTAACAAATGGGGAGGGCGTCACTACCAGGGTCAACTCCGGTTACGAGCGCATCACGGGACTGAAGCGGCGGCAGGTGCTGGGACGGCACATGAGAGACCTCGTGGACGCGGGCTTCTTCGATGAATCCGCTACTCTGCTCGTGCTGACGGAGAAGAAATCCGTGACGATAATGCAGAGGATAAGGCCCACGGGCAAGAGCGTGCTTGTTACCGGGAGCCCGATATTCGACGAACGTGGAAACATTGTGAGCGTGGTCACCAACGTCCGCGACCTCACGGAGCTGGAGAATCTCAAGGCCCAGATCGAGCGATACCGGTCGGAGCTCCAGGAGCTGCGGTCGCAGCAACTGGATGTCGGCCTCGTTATAGCCCAGAGCGCCGAGATGCGGAAGGTGCTGGACCTGGCGGCCCGGGTGGCGAAAGTGGATTCGACAGTGCTCGTGCTCGGCGAATCAGGGGTGGGCAAGGAAGTACTGGCCAAGACCATACACCTCTGGTCACGGCGGCGCAACGGGCCGTTCATGAAGATCGACTGCGGGGCGATACCTGAATCCCTGCTCGAGTCGGAGCTGTTTGGATACGAGGGCGGGGCTTTTACCGGCGCGCGAAAGGAAGGCAAGATCGGCCTCGTTGAAATGGCGGCCGGGGGGACCCTGTTCCTGGACGAGGTAGGCGAGCTATCGACCAACTTGCAGGTGAAGATATTGAGGCTTCTCCAGGAACGCGAGATCATGAAGGTGGGCGGCTCCGAATCGATCAAGGTGGACACGAGGATTATCACCGCGACCAACAGAGACCTGAAGAGAATGGTCGACGAGGGCGGGTTCCGTGAGGATCTGTATTACAGGCTCAATGTCATCGTGGTCGAGATTCCCCCGCTGCGCGAGCGACGCGACGACATCTCGCCGCTGGCGCTGGGACTCCTCGCGAGACTGAACTCGAAGTACGGCCTGGACAAGCGGATCTCTCCGAGAACAATGGACAGGTTGATCCAGTATCAGTGGCCGGGAAACGTGCGTGAGATGGAGAACGTGGTGGAACAGGCAGTAGTGCTCAGCGAGGGTGACGTCATCGAACCGGAGTCGCTTCCTGCCGTGCTCATCTCGGTGGCATCCGGGGGCGGCGGGGATCCTGCCCCGGTATCCTATCGCGCCGCGATGGAGGAGGCTGAGAAGAACGTGCTACTGCGAGCCCTCGTTGCCTGGGGTAATCCGGCGGACGCCGCCAGGGCACTGGGGATCCACCGGACTACGTTCACGAGAAAGGCCGCCAAGTACCTGATTAGCCTGCCGGGTAAAGACGGGATCGTGCACGCCTGAACCAGCCCGTGCAATCCTGCACATCTGAATCCTGCCTGTTCAGCGGCATATTTCCGGTGGTTGCGGGCGTCAGAGGGGCGCTGCATTGTGCCGATCTGCACGACAGTACTTCGGGCCATTCCTTCATAATCGCCTTGTAGCAGGGCTATTGGTGCCATTCGACTCCTCGGCTGTTGTGGCATGATGCTTGCGTGCCTTCCGGAGTGAAAGGGGGATTCGGCTCATGTCACTAATGACCGCGGAGCAGTACATAAACAGCCTGAGGAACCTCAAGAGGGACATCTACATCCTCGGGGAGAAGGTCGACAACGCGGTCGACCACCCCATGGTGAGACCCTCGCTGAACTCGGTCGCGAAGACCTACGAATTGGCGCACGACCCTCAGTACCAGGGATTATTCACCGCAAGGTCGACACTGACCGGTAGACCGGTCAATCGCTTCTGCCATCTCCATCAGAATACCGGCGACCTCATCAGCAAGGTCAAGATGCAGCGGGTTCTGGGGCAGAAGACGGGCTCGTGTTTTCAGCGCTGCGTGGGGATGGATGCATTCAACGCAGTTGACACGGTGACGTTCGAGATGGACCGGGCGCTCGGCACCACCTACAACAAGAGGTTCAGAGACTACCTCGCTTACGTGCAGGATAAGGACCTCGTGGTCGATGGGGCTATGACCGACCCGAAGGGCGATAGGTCCCTCCGGCCGTTCGAGCTCCCCGACCCGGATCTGTATCTGCACGTCGTGGAGAAAAGGTCCGATGGCATAGTAGTCAAGGGCGCGAAGGCTCATCAGACCGGAATGCTCAACTCGCATGAAATACTCGTGATGCCCACAGTCACAATGGGCCAGGAAGATAAGGACTACGCGGTGTGCTTCGCGGTGCCCGCCGACGCCGAGGGGTTAATCTACATCTACGGGCGGCAGTCCTGTGACACCAGGAAGCTCGAGGGCGGCGACATCGACGTCGGGAACGCAAAGTACGGCGGACACGAGGCGCTCGTGATATTCGAGAACGTGTTCGTCCCATGGGACAGGGTATTCATGATGGGCGAGCACCAGTTCTCCGGCGCCCTGGTCGAGAGATTCGCAGGGTATCACAGGCAGAGCTACGGCGGATGCAAGGTCGGCGTTGGCGATGTCCTGATCGGGGCCGCCGCGTCGCTGGCGGATTACAACGGGTGTGGTAGGGCGTCACACATCAGGGATAAGCTCATCGAGATGGTGCACCTGAACGAGACCCTCTATGCCTGCGGTATCGCGTGCTCGTGCGAGGGTAAGAAGATGGCATCGGGAACGTACCTCATAGACCTCCTCCTTGCGAACGTCTGCAAGCAAAATGTCACCAGGTTCCCCTACGAGATCGCCAGGTTAGCGGAGGATATTGCCGGTGGTATCATGGTCACTATGCCGTCCGAGAAGGACTACAGAAACCCGGAGATCGGCCACTTCATAGACAAGTACCTGTGCGGTGTCAAGGGAGTCCCGACCGAGCACAGGATGAGGATGCTCCGGCTTGTGGAGAACCTCACGCTCGGCGCCGCCGCCGTCGGCTATAGGACCGAGTCCCTGCACGGCGCGGGCTCGCCCCAGGCCCAGAGGATCATGATAAACAGGCAGGCTGACATGGATAGCAAGAAGAAACTGGCGAGAGTCATCGCGGGCATCGACAAAGAATAGCGCGGTTGGACAGGGGGGACCAAAGGGTGCACTGGAAACACGAGTACAGGAAGAGGCTCAGCGGCGCGGAAGATGCTGTAAAGATCATTGGATCGGGCGATAGGGTCGTCATAGGGCACGCATGCGGTGAGCCGCAGGCGCTGACCAGGGCCCTGATCGACCGCGCGTCCGAATTGGAGAACGTCGAAGTGGTTCACATGGTGCCGATGGGCTCGGCGGAATACTGCAGGCCCGAGATGGCCCACCACTTCCGCCACAACGCGCTGTTTGCGGGCGGCAGCACCCGCAGAGCGGTCAACGAGGGGCGCGCCGACTACACGCCCTGTTTCTTCCACGAAGTCCCCGGTCTGCTCAGGAACGGACACCTTCCCGTAGATGTAGCCCTGATCCAGGTTTCACCGCCTGATGAGTTCGGATTCTGCAGCTACGGTGTTTCGGTGGATTATACCAAGCCGGCTGCCGAGTCCGCGAAACACGTCATCGCGCAGGTCAATAGGCATAACCCGAGGACCTTGGGGGATTCGTTCATCCACGTCCGCGACATCGGCATTATCGTTGAGGCTGACTCTCCGCTCATCGAGATGCCGAAGGCCGAGATCACCCCCGTGGAGAGGGCGATCGGCGAGCACGTCGCATCGCTCGTAACCGACGGCTCGACGTTGCAGCTCGGCATCGGCGCGATCCCGGATGCCGTCTTGAGTTTCCTCAAGAACAAGAGGGATCTTGGGATTCACACGGAGATGTTCTCCGACGGGGTCGTCGACCTCGTAGAGGCCGGGGCGGTCACCTGTCGCCGGAAAAGTCTGCACCCTGGCAGGATGGTATGTACCTTTCTCATGGGCACCAGGAGGCTCTATGATTTCGTCAACGACAACCCCATGGTCGGCATGTACTCCGTGGACTATACGAACGACCCCTGGGTCATAGCCCAGAACGATAACCTGGTGGCGATCAACTCCAGCCTGCAGGTAGACCTGCAGGGCCAGTGCTGCTCGGAGGCCATAGGTTTCAGGCAGTACAGTGGAACGGGCGGCCAGGTAGACTTCGTACGTGGCGCGGCAAGGGCGCGGAACGGCAAGGGCGTAATCGCGATGCCGTCCACGGCCGGCGGAGGGAGATTCTCGAGAATAGTCGTCGCGCTCGATCGAGGCGCGGCGGTCACGACGTCGCGCAATGACGTCGACACAGTGGTCACTGAATACGGCCTGGCCCAGATGCGCGGCAAGAGCCTCAAGCAGCGCGCTCACGATCTAATCGCGATCGCTCACCCGGATTTCCGAGAGGGCCTTAGAGAGGGAGCGAAAGAGGCCGGGCTCCTCTAGTCGCCCGGTCGCGATAGATCGTGTTTGGAATATGAGGGCCGATCCGGACCCTCATGGAATGATCGGACTATTGTGGAGAGGAGTGAACGTATTTGGAAAGCGCGGCACAATACTGTTTTGCATCTGTTCCCCGAGTGTGGACGGGTCCGGGCTGCCTGGGCAAACTGGGCGATGAAGTGAGACTGCTCGGTGCCGCCAGGGTGCTCGTGGTGAGCGACAGGATAATCGAGAGCCTGGGTGTAGTGGGCAGAGTGAAGGACATGGTGGCGGGGGCCGGGGCAAGCGTCGACACATACCTGGATGTCAGCGGGGAACCGTCTTTCGACCAGATTGAACAGGCTGCAGGAGGGCTCACCGGCGAGTATGACCTGATCGTTGGAGTCGGAGGCGGGAGTTCTCTGGATACGGCCAAGGGATTGTCGCTCAGACTGAAGTTGGGCGGCCCATTGACCAAGTTCGCGGGGACTGAGATGGCCCCCAGGGAGGGAATACCCCTCATCTTGATACCCACGACGTCCGGGTCGGGAAGCGAAGTCACGCCGATCGCCATTTTCACCGACAAGGTGAACGGGGTGAAGACGGGCGTCGTGAGCCGCTTCATCAGGGCGAAGACGGCTATCATCGACCCCGAACTGACGATTGGGCTGCCTCCGCGCGTGACCGCGCACACGG
This sequence comes from Bacillota bacterium, assembly GCA_018434225.1. Lineage (GTDB taxonomy): Bacteria > Bacillota > Sulfobacillia > JABLXB01 > JABLXB01 > SM1-B181. Next base: position 8,177 of record JAHDPS010000055.1, on the reverse strand, counting down.
GCGTGGACGCGTTGACTCACGCCGTGGAAGCCTATGTGTCGAGATACTCGTCACCCACGAGCGATGTTTTCGCGCTCGAGGCGATCCGTCTCATATCCACGAGCCTTCGCCACGCGGTACACAATGGGAAGGACATCACCGGCCGTACGAGCATGTCCATTGCGAGCATGTACGCCGGGTGGGCCTTCGCGAACGCGGGTGTGGGGGCGGTCCACGCGCTGGCGTACCCGCTGGGGGGCAGGTTCGGGATACCTCATGGGCTCGCCAACGCGCTGCTTCTCGTGGAGGTGTGCCGCTTCAACATTCCCGCATGCCCCGAGAGATTCGCGGAGATCGGGCGGGCCATGGGACTCGATAGGACGGGGCCGTCGGTTCGTCACGCAGCGGACGCCGCGGTGGAAGCCATCGGCTGTTTGGCGAGGGATGTTGGCATTCCCAGAGGCCTGCGAGACGAGGGTGTGCTCGAGGAGTCAATTCCATCCATGAGCGAGGAGGCGTCCAAGATCTCGCGCCTCCTTGGGAACAATCCTCGCGCCATGTCGGCGACCGACATCGAGGTGGTATATCGCCGGGCGTTCTAATCAGCGCCGACACGCGTGCAGCAACTTAACGGAGGAACTTCCGTGCGGGGCGCGGCGTCTCACTCCAATAGAGGGTTTTTCGCATACGCGAGGGGAGAGGGTTGCCTGTGCCGTTTTCAAGAGGCGGTGTCCGTCACGCTATACGCCTGATAAGCCTGGGGTTGCTGCTGCCGTTCCTCGGCGGGTGCCTTGGAGTGTCTCCACAACACGGGGATGATCGGATGGGCGGGGGCTGGCGCCTGGCGCCTCCAGATGGGGGGCCGGCCTCCACTTTCGCCGCCTACGACGAAGCACCCGTGAGCGTCGTTCCCGCCGTCAAGCCGTATACAGTGGCAATAGACCTTGGGAATATCACCAACAAGGACATGTTCCGGCTTTCCGACGCGGCCAAGCGCCGATTGACCGAGAACGGCTTCGTGGTGGTCCCCAACAACCATTTGAAGGAGTATTTCTGGCTGTATGAGGAGAACAGATACAGTCCGGTGCCGAGCTTCATCACGACTGATTCCATGCTGCACAACTACCACTTGTTCTTCGCCCACCTACTAAGGGTGCTTGAAACCGAGAGGTTGATCCCCGAACTCAGGAGCCTCAACCGGGCGATGCTGTCGGCAGCGCAGGAGCAGTATGCCGCCCTCAGGAAGACCCCGTGGGAGAACGCCGCCAGGAGAAACGTCGGCTTTTTCGCGGTGGGCAGTATCCTTCTCGATCCCGGCGTAGCCGTCCCAGCATCGGTGAGGGATGATGTGGCGAAGGAGCTGGCCCTCATCGAGAGGCACGAGGGGGTCGCCCCGTCGCCCCTCATGAACATCGGCGGACAATCGGGCGTCGCGGGCGGTCTGGAGGAGGACTATTCGCAGTACGTACCCCGTGGGCATTACGAGAAGACGGACGCGCTCAGGGCCTATTTCAAGGCGATGATGTGGTACGGTCGGCTGACCTTCCGCCAGAAGAGTGAGGATGAGACGAGGTCGGCCGTCCTGATGACCCTGGCGCTTGGTGAAGATGACAACCTTGCCTCCTGGAACAGGATATACGAGCCCACGGCCTTTCTGGTCGGCAAGAGCGACGATATCTCGGCGGTTCAATACGGGGAACTGCTCGATCGAACCTACGGCCCCACCGTGGACTCAAAGACCCTCGTCTCCGACGGGGCAAAGTGGTCGGCGTTCATGGAGGCGGTTGGCAGGCTGGATCCCCCCGCAATCAATTCCATGCCCATCTACGACGAGACCATCCAACCCGACCGCGAGAAGGAAATCAAGGGTTTCCGGTTCATGGGGCAGAGATTCACCGTGGACGCCTCGATATTTCAGAGACTGGTCTACCGCGAGGTCAAGGAGAACAATCTCGGCCGCAGGAGAATGCTGCCCAACGGGCTCGACATCCCTGCCGTCCTGGGCTCGAAGGAGGCCCACAAGATACTGGAATCAATGGGGGAGACCGGCTACCGGGGTTATCCCGAGAACCTCGCCAGGATGAAGGCGCATATCGCCGGCCTGGGCAAGGAGACCTGGACCCAGAATCTGTACTGGGGCTGGCTCTACTCGATCCTGCCGCTGGCGGATGAGAAGCCGGAGGGTTACCCGTCGTTCATGCGCAACTCCGCCTGGGCCAGGAAGGAACTCAGCACCTTCCTCGGGAGTTGGGTGGAGTTGAAGCACGACACCATCCTGTACTCCAAGCCTGTCTACGCGGAGGCGGGCGGCGGCGACATGGGGGTCGACGACCGCGGGTACGTCGAGCCCAATCCGCCCGTGTACGCCCGCCTGGCATCGCTGGCGAAGATGACCCGCGACGGCCTCAAGTCCAGGGGTCTCCTGGACGAAAGGGATGAAGCCAGCCTGCAGAGGCTGGAGACGCTCGCGATTTCCCTGAAGACTATCGCCGAAAAGGAACTCGGGAACGCGCCCTTGACCGAAGCGGAGTATGATCTGATCCGCGGTTACGGGGTGCAGTTGGAGCACTTCTGGCTGGAGGCCCTGCGGGACGAGGGTGTCGAACACCGTTCGCAATCTATCGATCACCCCGCGGCGGTGATAGCCGATGTCGCCACGGACCCAGGGGGGCGTGTGCTGGAGGGGGCGACGGGGCATATATTCGAGATCTACGCCGTCGTGCCCGTGGACGGCGGGCTCAGGATCGCCAAGGGCGGGGTCTATTCGTACTACGAGTTTCCATGGCCCATGCGCGACCGCCTGACCGACTCGAAATGGCGCCGGATGCTGAATGACGGCGAGATCCCGCCGCCACCCGACTGGACGCGGGCCTTCATGGCGGAATGAGGGGGAGAACGCGGTCCTTGCCGATCAGGGGGGACTATCGATCAGGGTACTGCTGAGGAGGTTGCCGCGGAGGTTACCGAGTAGTCTGCTCAACAGGCTGCTGAGGAGAGCGCTGCCGATCAGGGTGCTGCCGATCAGGGCGCTGTCGAGCGCCCTGGTGGCCTGCCTGGCCCTCGCGGCGGGATGCGTCTCCCTTGGAGGCCCCGTACCCCCTGGAGGCCCCGCGCGGAGTGAGGATTTCGCGGCCTTCAGGGAAAGGAGGCTCGCTCTGCCCGAAGGGCGGGAACCCCTGGTCCTGGTGGCCGTGGGCGATATCATGCTCTCTCGCGGGGTTGCCGGGCAGATCGAGCGGCACGGCGACATCCATCACCCGTTCTCCAGGATGAAAGGGTTCTTGCGCGGCGGCGACATCGTCTTCGGCAACCTGGAATGCCCGTTGACGCCCGGCCGGAAAATCGGGATTCGGGAGATGGTCCTGCGCGCGGATCCGGGACTGGAGACCGCCCTGGCCGCATCCGGCTTCACCATCCTTTCGCTCGCCAATAACCATACGCCGGACTTCGGGGCCGATGGGATCCGCGACACCCTGCGAAACCTGAGCGCAGCGGGCATCCAATGCGTCGGTGCAGGCATGAACGACAGGGAGGCATACGCCGCGAGGTACATCGAGGAAAAAGGGGTGCGCCTGGCCTTCCTGGCCTATACCGACCCGCGCCTGGTACCCGCATCGTACGGTGCGGGAACGGACAATCCCGGGATCGCCTTTCTCGACATGGATATGATGAGGACGGGCATCGAGAATGCGAGGCGGGCCGCCGATTTCCTGGTGGTATCCCTGCATTTCGGCACCGAATATGCGGAAAACCCCGACGCGAATCAGATCCGCTGCGCCCGCGCGGCGGTCGACGCCGGGGCGGACTTCGTCCTGGGTCACCACCCGCACGTTGTGCAGAGAATGGAGAGATATCGGGGCAAGTACATACTCTACAGCCTGGGCAACTTCGTGTTCGATCAGATGTGGTCGCGGGCAACGCGCGAGGGCTTGGCGGTCAAACTGTTCATCGATAAGAGCGGCGTAAAGAAGATGGAATTCGCGCCGCTTCTAATCAACAATGACGCGCAACCCGAGATCCTGACGGGTGAGGATGCCGAAGCGGTGCTGGACAGGCTCGAGACGGATGTGGAAACGATCTGTGTCCCCGGTCCGGGCGCGGACGATGGCGGAGGGGGTGAGATCGCAGCGACGAGGCATGTCGCCTATCCCCCGGGGCCCCGGGTCGAATCCAGACTGGCGAAGATACAGGAGTTCGATCTCGACAACGATGGAGTGAACGAATGCTACTCTCTGCGGGACGGAAGGATCGAGATCCGCGTCGATTCCAGGGTCATCTGGCGGTCGCCGGATGAGTGGTGGGTGGATTATTTCTTCTTGGGAGACGCGAATAACGACGGTGTTCCGGACCTGAATCTCTCCGTGTGGAAACAGGGCAGCTTCGGCCCGCAAAGGCCTTTTTGGGTCGACCGAGAGGATGGGAGTATTAGGAATCATCTGTTCATATTCGATCTCGTTGGCGGCTCTCTCAAGCCCGTGTGGCAATCGTCGAACCTGGACCGGCCGAACTATGAGATGACGATCGAGGACTTCGACGGCGACGGGCGAAACGAGTTGGTTGCGCTCGAGGGCGACTACGAGGACCCGGGGATACGCCGGACAAGCGTCTGGCGCTGGAACGGCTGGGGCTTTTCACGCGTTTCGTTGCCCCCGGCGCGCCCGGCATCCGCCACCCGCACGGTGTCCAAGTAGTGCGGCAACACCGCAAGCGAGGTAATACTTGACACCTCCGCTGGCGGAGTATATATTTGGACTGAAAGTTAGGCACACCTAACAAGGGGTGGGATACCCGAAATGGACTACGCGGCGACAATATCGGCGTCCCTGGAGGATTACCTCGAGGCGATCATGGAGCTCTCGGAAGGGGGCGAGGCGGTCAGAGTCACGGACGTGGCTCTGAGGCTACACGTCGCCAAGGCCAGCGTCAGCCAGGGCATCGCCGCGTTGAAGAGGATGGGCCTGGTTTCCCAAGAGAGATACGGTCGCATTTCGCTCAGTTCGCGGGGGGTTGAGCAAGCGGCGAGGGTCATAGACCGCCACCGCATTCTGAGGAAGTTCCTCGTGGAGATGCTCGGGGTGGATGCGAAGGTGGCGGAGAAGGACGCCTGCATGATGGAGCACGTCGTTAGCCCCGAGACCCTGAGCAGAATAGTCGCTTTCCTGGAGAACGTCGCCGATCATCGGATTCCAGCGGGCCGCGAATTCGCGGAACCAGATTCATCGAATCGCAACTCGGGGGACAGCCCGGCTGGTCGGTCGGCGGCGCCGTCCAGGGTGGAAAATCATCGGGAGGAGGTTCGGTCAATGGGTCCGGCAAACGTGAAGACACTCGGCGACATGATGACCGGAGAACGTGGCAGGGTGTGTCGGATCAACGCTGAGGGCGCGCTCCGGCGGCGGATTCTGGACATGGGCATGACGCCTGGAACAGAGGTGACGGTCAAGGGAGTCGCCCCCCTCGGGGATCCGATCGAGGTGATGGTCAGGGGGTATAACCTTAGCCTGCGGAGGCAAGAGGCCGCCGGCGTAGTGGTGGAGGTGTGACGATTATGGCCGCGAGCGTGATGCCGCTTGGATTGGTGCGGGCCGGGCGGGATGCCACTGTGAGGGGTCTCGGGGAAGGGGGGGCCTTTCGCCGCAGGCTCATCAATTTGGGATTGGCCTCCGGCGCCAGGATAAAGGTGGTCAAGAACGATCTCAACGGGCCGATCATTGTGTCCCTGGGCGAGTGCCGGTTGGCCATCGGACGCGGGATGGCCCTCAGGATCATGGTCGAGGAGTAGTTTTTTGCCCAATATGTTAGGCGAACCTAACTCATGCGAGGGAGGCTTTGGTGATGCCGGGAAACGTGATGCAGGAAAAGGTGAAGACTGGCGACGACCGCACGATGAGCGTCGCGCTCGCGGGGAACCCGAATTCGGGCAAGACGTGCATATTCAACAGCCTGACAGGTGCGCGGCAGCACGTGGGCAACTGGCCCGGCGTGACGGTCGAGAAGAAGGAGGGCCGCCTGGTATCGGGCGGCAGGCAGATCGGGGTGGTCGATCTCCCCGGGATATACAGCCTCGGGGCGTATTCCGAGGACGAGGTGGTGGCTCGCGATTACATCCTCCTGGAGAGGCCCGATGTGGTCGTGAATGTGGTGGATGCGACCAACTTGGAGCGAAATCTGTATCTTACGCTTCAGATCCTTGAAATGGGCGCCAACGTCGTGATTGCGCTCAACATGTTCGACGAATTGAAGGGCAAATCCATGAAGGTGGACGCGGGGAAACTCTCTCACGCGCTCGGCGTTCCGGTGGTCCCGACCGTGGCCATCCGGAACGAGGGCATCCCAGAGCTGATTCGACGGATCGTCGGATACGGCGCGCCGGGGGCGAGAGATCCCCTGAGGGTCGACTATGGAAAGGAACTCGAGAGCGAGATCGGGGAGATCGAACGGCATTTCAAGTCGAACGAGGAACTAACCGCGAAGTACCCGTCCCGCTGGTTAGCCGTCAAGGTACTCGAGGGAGACGAGGGTGTAGAGAAGATAATTGGGGAAGGCCCCGTTTTGGAGGCGGCGCTCGCCCGTCGCAATGAGGCCGTGAAGCGCCTGGAGCCTTTGGCCGGCGATGACATCGGCTCGCTGATCGCCGACCGTCGTTACGCGTTCATATCTGGAATCGCGCGCGAGGCGGTGGCGAGGAGTGCGCCTGCCGGCGTGGGGCTCTCGGTCTCCGATAGGATAGACCGCGTTGTGACGAACCGCTTCCTGGGTCTTCCGATATTCCTGGCGGCGATGTGGGTCGTGTTCCAACTGACGTTCACGTGGGGCGCCCCGCTTGCGGATTGGCTGGACGGCGCGAAGGGATCAACGGCCGAGGCGGTGGCGGCGTGGCTCGAGGGCGCGGGATCGCCGGTGCTACTGACCTCACTGGTGGTGGATGGGATAATCGAGGGCGTCGGGTCGGTCCTCGTTTTCATACCCAACATATTCCTGCTGTTCTTCGCCATTTCGCTCCTGGAGGACAGCGGCTACATGGCGAGGGCCGCGTACATCATGGACCGAATGATGCACACCCTCGGTCTTCACGGCAAGTCGTTCATTCCGTTCCTCGTAGGTTTTGGATGCAACGTCCCCGGGGTCATGGCCACCAGGACGCTCGAAAACCGGAAGGATCGCCTCCTCACCATACTCATCAACCCGCTCATGTCGTGCACCGCGAGGCTCCCCGTATACGTGCTGTTCGCGGGGGCGTTCTTCGGCGCCAGGCAGGGGCTGGTCGTCTTCTCCCTGTATCTGCTCGGGCTGGTTCTGGCGGTGCTGATGGGTGTGCTTTTCAAGAAGGCGTTCTTCAAAGGGGAAACGTCCCATTTCGTGATGGAACTGCCCCCTTACCGAATGCCCACCCTGAAGAGCACCCTCCTTCACATGTGGGAGAGGGGGGCCTCATTCATACGCAAAGCGGGCACGATCATTTTCGCCGCCGTGGTCCTCATATGGCTCCTGGCGAATCTGCCGCCCGGGGTCGAATATGCGAGTAAGGACAGCATCCTGGGGAGGATCGGGGGATTCGTGGCGCCTGTGTTCGCCCCCGCTGGTTTCGGCACCTGGGAGGCCGCCGTCGCCCTCATCGCGGGTCTTTTGGCCAAGGAAGTGGTCGTGGGCACTCTCGGCGTGCTATACGGGGTCGGGGAAGAGGGTCTTGCGGGGGTTATCGCGGCGCAATGGACTCCGCTATCCGCCTACTCCTTCATGGTCATGACACTGCTATACATCCCGTGTGTCGCCGTGATCGGCGCGATCAAGAGGGAAACGAACTCGTGGGGATGGACCTGGTTTGCGATCGGATACACCCTGGTGCTCGGCTGGGTGATGTCCGTCCTGGTCTTCCAGGTGGGTAAACTGTTTGGGCTGGGCTGAACGAGTCGAAGGATGGTGAGAGTGGGATGGTGAGAGTGGGATGGTGAGAGTGGGATGGTGAGAGTGGGATGGTGAGAGTGGGATGAATGCAGCGATCCTGGTTATAGTTGGGGCCGTAGTAATCGTGGCGCTGTGCCTGTGGGGGTCGAGGGCGGCTCGCGGTTGTGGGGGTTGTTGCTCGAATGGCTGTGGGGCTTGCTCCTGTGGCTGTGGTTCGCCCGTAAAACATGGGGAAGGGGATGAACTGGACCTTGCGAAGAAAGTGATTTAGGCCTTATCGACCGAATTAAAAG
>JAHDPS010000086.1 GCA_018434225.1 Bacillota bacterium | reverse complement strand
GAGGGATATTCGCGGTTCGTCGCTGTTCAGGGGTTTCGAGGATACCTCGGGGCACTGGGCCGAAGGCGGGATAACCACAATCTACGCGGCGGGTATCATCTCCGGATTCCCCGACGGTCTTTTCCACCCGCAGAACCCCGTCACGAGGGCCGAGTTCGTCAAGATGCTGGTGGTTTCAATGAAAGCCCCGGCGCCGGGTGGACCGGGAGAGAGCCGGGGCGCGTTCGAGGACGTGCCCGATACCGCGTGGTACAAAACGTATCTGGATAGAGCTGTCGCCGCCGGGATCGTCGTTCCATCGGATTACGGTGATCGGTTCCGGGCGGATACGCGCATCAGCAGGCGGGAGGTAGCGGTGATGCTGGTCCGAGCCCGAGGTCTCGATGGCGAGGCCGTCGAAAAGAGGGGGGCGCCGCTCCCGTTCACCGACACCGCGACTCAGCCTGATTGGGCGAAGGGCTACCTTGCAGTCGCGCTGGAGCGCGGACTGATGATCGGCAACCCCGACGGGACCTTCCGGCCTTATGGGAACCTCACTCGCGCGGAGGCGGCTACGGTAATATGTCGCGGAGTGGCGATCGGAGGGCCGAACCTGTTCCTTATCAGGCCGACGGAGGGAGAGGTCGTCTCCGAAAGCGTTCTCGTGGCGGGCGTGGCCCGGGTGTTCGAGGGCGCGGTATGCGCGAGGGTGAAGCGCGGTGGGGACGTGATCTCGCAGGTGTGCACCACGACCACCGAGGGGGCGCCCGGATGGGGGTTTTTCGCTGCGATGCTCGATGTGCCGCGGGACGGCCACGGCGATCTCACGATAGAGGCCCTCACCTTCAGCGCGAAAGATGGATCCGAGCAGGACGTCGCAGGAAGTTCCGTCGTTACGCGAGGCACGCGTTGACAGCAAACCCGGTCGCGGGGATAATGCGTACTGCGAGGAGGAATTCATGAGATGACCCGGCGCATATTCCCTGGACGTCACGTGACTGCGGCGGAGATAAGGAGCCAATTTCTGCGTTACTTCGAGAGCAATGGACACGAGATCGTCGGCAGCTCTCCGCTGGTTCCCGGGAATGACCCCACGTTGCTTTTCACAAATGCCGGTATGGTCCAGTTTAAGGACGTCTTCCTGGGGACTGACAGAAGACCATACAAGAGGGCGACCACAGCGCAGAAGTGCGTGAGGGCGAGCGGCAAGCACAACGACCTGG
>JAHDPS010000060.1 GCA_018434225.1 Bacillota bacterium | reverse complement strand
TCGATGATAGTATCGTCGGGCGACGGCTGGTACGTATGGGGCTCGATGGACTTCACGAGCGCGACGCTCAAACCCTCCAGCACCACGTGTTCGATCTTCTCGGGGTTGAGCGGGCAATGGTATAGTTCCACGTCGTAGCCGCGCTCGAGGGCGGCCTGGGCGACCTTGCCCAGCAGGACGGATTTTCCCGTACCGGGGTCTCCGATGATGATGTACTTCTTCCTGCAGCGGCCGACTATCGTGTTGAGGTAGTTCTTGAGGCCGTCGGGGGTTATGGCGCTGGCGAAGAGGCGCCTGCCGCGGCCGACCTTGTGCGTCACCCTCTGTGCGCCAAAAACCTCCCATATTAGATCGTCGGCGAGCTTGTTGGCTTTTCCGAAATCCAGGCCCTCGAGGTTGGCGGCCTCCCAGTCGTCGTAGACGGCCTTCGCCGCCCTCAGGAACCTGTAGGCCCTTTCGAAACAGCGGCCCATTTCCTGGCCGGCCGACACGATTTCGTCGCGATGCTTCCTGAGTTCGACCTCGTCCCAGAAATCCCCCAGATGAATGATCTCGTCTATGGCGCCGGGGTGTTTTGGGTCAACGACGTGCGGCGCCGTGCCATCGATGATCGCTACGCCGATGTCCGGGAAGACAACCCCGTCGACGGAATCGTTATCCGAGGAACAGTGGTGTATCTCGATGTCGAAACCCCGATCCACCATGGCCTCGGCGATCTTTGACATGAAGGTGGATTTGCCCACTCCGGGGCCGCCCTTTATCACGAGGATCCTGGTGGCGTCGGGGGTGATTATATGATCGTAGAATGAATAAAAGCCCTTCGGCGTGTTGTTGCCCGGGAAAACCCTTTTCACGTAGCCTTTCCGCTTGTTCACGGGATCCCCTCCTCGATGTTCGGTCGATGGCCGTCCGGCTGTACTCTGTATTGTATTGGGGCGTCTTCGGGCGGGTGCCTGTTCGGGCTGGACGCGATCGGGATGAGGACAAGCGAGGCATCTTACGGACGTTTGTTCTCGCCTTACGAGAGGCCCAAAAGTGGGACCGGTGCGCGCTGATCGCGGCAAACATAGCACTGGCGATGTCTTGTTTGGGACTCGACGGGGGCCAGGACTTGGCGGACGAGGTGGTAGAGAGGATAAACGAACTGCTGGCGGGCGTATCGGAGAATCTGGTCCTATCGTAGTATGAGGTGGTGTTGATCTGATGGGATATGCGGCAGCAAGGATATGGAGAGGCCGTAGAGAAACCATATCATCAGCGCGATCCTACGTAAACGACAGGGGTGAATAGTATGGGAGTTGCCAGAGCCGAGTTGGTCCGTCTTGTGGAAGCGCTTCCTGAGAAGGCAATTCCTGTGGCGAAGAAATTCCTGGAATTCCTTCTCCAGCAGAAGGACGACGCTGCCTTCATCGCGGCATTTCACGCGGCCCCTGAGGACGATGAACCGCTAACTGATGAGGAGATGCAGGCCATTGAGGAAGGCTTGGGGGACATATCCGAGGGCCGCGTTGAGCCATGGGAGCAAGCAAGGATGGACCTATGCAAGTCCTGATCACCAGATCTGCAATGAAAGACATCGAAGGCCTCGAACCTGAGAACAGATCTCGAATCATCGGCGTTCTGGATCGACTTGCTTTGCAATCCAGGGCAATGGGCCTAAGGAAGGTTCATGGAATGCCCAACACATGGAGACTCCGCGTGGGTGATTGGCGAGTGATCCTGAGACTAAATCCACCCATCATCTACGTTGTAAGGGTGAAACATAGGAGCGAGGCGTATCGTTGAACGGTACCAGTCGTCTCACCCGGCCCGTATCCGAGCGGATACGGGCCCTTCTTTGGTTTCTTGAACAGTACCACCCCAGAGTCACTCGCGCCCGCACTCACCTCTCAATCATCAATCATGACATGGCCCCCGCTGTTCGCGTCCCCGTGGGGAGCGGAGCGGAATAAATCCCGCTCTGAGCGGGGATCATTAGAGCCGTTATCGGAGTCTGGATTGTGAGGGAAAGGAGTTGAAGCCTTTGAGGATGCCCATCGGCATCATCGCCCTTCTTGCCGCTGCAATACTGGTCTATTTCGGGCTTGCCCATCGCGTCCTGGATAGGATGAGGTTAAACGACAGAACCGCGCTGGCATTCATCCTTGCCCTGATCGTGGGCGGTTTCCTTAACGTGACGTTGATCAGATCGCCTGAACTCACCCTGAACATCGGCGGAGGTCTGGTACCGCTCGCCCTTGCGATATACCTGTTGGTGACAGCCGACGAGGCCGGGGAGAAGACGAGGGGAACCATCGCGGCGATAGCCACCGGAGCCGCCATATACGCGCTCGCGAAGTTACTGCCGGCCGAGCCGCCGGCGATGTTCCTGGACACGCTGTACGTGGTCGGGATCGTCGCCGGCGTGATCGGTTACATCGCCGGGCGATCCAGGCGCGGGAGCTTCGTGGCCGGCACTGTAGGGGTTGTGTTGGCGGACCTGTTCCATTACATCGAGCTGCTGGCCCGGCGCACACCGGGCAGGACCTGGATAGGTGGGGCGGGCGCCTTCGACGCTGTCGTTATAGCCGGAATCATCGCTGTAGTGCTGGCGGAGCTCGTCGGAGAGTCGAGGGAGCGGTTGCAGGGGGGTACCAGTAAGAAGGATGAACGACGCGAGGGGATGGCCGGTATGCTGGGCCCCCTCGATAGCGATGTTGGAAGCGACAGTAGTGCCGCGAGCGGGAGCGGTGCGAGTAACCTTCGGTCCAGCAGCCCGAGTAGCAGCGGAAGCGGCGGTTCGTCACCCGACGATCGAGGCGACGGGGGTAGTCGCGAAGGTGGTGATGTATCGTGAGAGATAGGTGGCGTTGGGTGGTCCTTGCGATACTGGTGGTTGCGGCCTTCGCCGGCGGGAATATCAAAGAGAGAATGGACCAGGCCGCCGTCGCGAGGACTTCGACGGGGCCTCACGACGAACTGCCGTCGAAGTCATTCGTCATGATGACAGATGAATCGGGGGCCGCCGTCGCGTACACCGGACATGTCCTGGCCGTGGGCGACGAATTCATCGGGGAAAACGACAAGTGGTATCGGGTTTCGGAGGTGGCGGGGAACAGAGCGAGGTGCAGGCTCGTTGGGGCGCTTCCCCCTATCCAACAGGGGGCGGCGGGGGTGATACCCCAAGCGGGTGCTGGGTCACCGCAGGCACAGACTGCCCCATCGCAACCGGCGGCGGGCGCGATAGGGATATACCATACTCACAGCGATGAATCGTACGAGCCCACCGAGGGCACCGAAAGCGCACCGAGCGGCCTGGGCGGTGTGGTGAAGGTAGGCCTCGCCCTGAAGGAAGCCCTGAAGTCGAAGGCGTTGAGCGCGATTCACGATGCAACCAACCACTCGCCCCACGACGCAATGGCGTACACGCGTTCGCGGCGGACCGCAATGAATCTCATGCGTCAGGCCCGCCTGGCCCTGTTCGACGTCCATAGGGACGCCGCTCCCCCGGGGCATTACGATAGGGAGGTCTCCGGCAAGAAGGTAACCCAGATAATGTTCGTCGTGGGCAGGCAGAACCCCAAATTTCAATCGAACCTGGAGTTCGCGAGAAGGCTCAAGTCGATAGCGGACAAGGCCCACCCGGGCCTCATCAAGGGCATTCTGATCGCGGGGGGGAGCTTCAACCAGGACCTGAGCGATAGGGCGCTGCTCCTTGAGGTGGGCGCGGAGTCCAATAGCAGAAGCGACGCCGAACGCGCTGTAGGTTTGCTGGCCGACGACATTCCCAAGGTGCTTGGAGCGTCAACACAGCCGGGGGGCGGTCTCACAGGGACCACCGGCGCGCAAGGCAGGAGCGCGGGGCGTGCCCTGGGGGGCCTCCTCATAATAGTGGCTGTTGGTGTTGCGGGATATCTCCTCATCTCCACGGGTAGCCTCAAAGAGGCGGCGGCGAAATTGGGGAAGTTCCGTGGGCGCGAGCTCGCAAACTTCCTGGGTGGCAGGTCCGGCGGAAAGCGGCCCGGAGGGAGCGGGGGCGGCTCTGACTCTGACGAGAACAGGGGCGGCTGCGGGAGCTGAGGAGGGGGTGGTGCCGGGGTGAGGGTGCTTTACTGGAGCCCCGGCTCCCCCCGCGGGGCAATCGATGAAGCCCTGCGCGCATTGGACCGCTCGTCCCGCGAGAATCCCCTGGAGAGGCCGGCGATGGCCGGCCTTATCCATCGAGTGGGGCGCGATCGCGAGGGCAATGAGTTGTATGCCACGGGGTTCGGCGGCGATTCGAGCCGAATCTGCCTGAGGGCGTCGCACGGGATACTACGGGCATTTCCCTGCGTCACCGATGTTCGCCTGATGGCGTGCGGCTCGGGCAAGATCGATGAAGAGCGTGCTCGTTTGGATGGTGCGATGGAGTTCGCAGGCTGCGACGGGGCCGGGCGGGACCTTAACGTGTTCTACCACTGCTACGGCTCGGCCCATTCCAGTGTAGTGGCCGCCTCGATCCACATTGGACACCTTCCGCCCTCACGGGTTCCGTCATTGGGTGAGGTGTGCGGTCTTCCCTGGTTCGACCGGGTCACCCACGATCAGATCGGATTTCCCTACTTCATTGGCGAGAACCCTCCAGGCGTCGGGGTCTTCATACTCGGACTGGGGTCATCCAGATCGAGTGCGCGCCGATTTGTTGAGAACTTCGTGGAACTATGCGGCCTATCGTCGCGCATTCTCTTGGTCGATTGCCTTCCCCTTGCCGGGCTTGTGGTGAGGATCGGTGGGTTTATGTCGCGCAGGATGGGCGCGGTGACCGCCGGGAGACTTATCGCGGCAGCGGGGATACGGCGCAGGTACTGGGAGTTCGTTTCGCTGGCGTGCCGGGCGCGCCTCAAGGTGATGTGCGGGTCCGCGATCCGCGCCGACCGTGGTCCAGGTTGACGGGCCTCCCTGGGTATTACATAATGGAAAAGAAATGAACGACAGGGATATGGAACTACGAAACGCGGCGGCGATAGCCTCCGTGGCCAGGGGTAGTATAGCGTCCAGGTTGCGTATCAAGGCGGGCGGGCGGGTCGTTCGCGTGAACGGACGCGTTCTTAGAGACGCGATCGACTACAGGTTCTTCACCTCGGAGGCATTCGTGGAACTCGACATCGTCGATCCCGACGGGCGCCTCCGCAGGTTCGAGATAGAAAAACATCCCGACGAAGGCTTGGGGTTGACGTTCGACCGGGTATTGTTCGACGGGGTGAAACGGTGCCGCAACTCATGCCCTTTCTGCTTCGTGGACGGATTGCCGGCCGGCATGAGGGAGAGTCTCTATCTGAAGGATGACGACTACAGGCTGTCGTTCCTTCACGGCAATTTCATCACCATGACCAACATGAAACCTGAGGACTTCGAACGGATTCTCGAGCAGAGGCTCAGCCCACTCTATATTTCGGTCCACTCAACCGATCCCGATACCCGCGTACGCCTGCTGGGGGTGAAGGCGGCGGGAGAGGTGATGCGGCATCTGCGCGTGCTGGTCGATGGCGGGATTACGGTGCACGCCCAGGTGGTGGTCGTGCCGGGTATCAACGACGGAGACCGTCTTGAGTCTACTCTGCACGACCTGTCCTATATGTTCCCCGGGATTGCCTCGGTGGGGGTCGTGCCGGTGGGGGTGACCAGGTTCCAGCGCCGGTGCAGCGTCAGGCCGTTAACCCGGCGCGAACTAGTGGAACTCGCGGCCTGGTGGGGAGACCGCCAACCCGGTTTCAAGCGGAGGCTCGGATACGGTTTCGTTTTCCTTGCGGACGAGATATTTCTCGCGTTGGACATGCCGTTTCCGGAAATCGACTCATACGAGGATTTCCCGCAGTACGAAAACGGCATCGGCATCGCGCCGTCCTTCCTGGATGATCTCGAAAGGCTGGCGCTGCCCCGCGCTGTAGAGGGGGACCTTGCGGCCACACTGGTGTGCGGCGAACTGGCGGCACCCGTGATCGAGCGGGCGTCAGCGCTCTTGAACCGGGTGGATGGTCTTAGCACCAGGGTTCGCCCAGTCAGGAACAGGTTCTTCGGTGAAACGGTGACAGTTTCGGGGCTCCTTACGGGAGGAGACATCGCCATGTCGCTTCAGGATGGCGAGCCGGGAATAACCATCGTTCCCTCAATCAGCCTGAGGGACGGAAAGTTTCTTGACGGGATGAGCCTGGATGAATTGGGCCGGAGGGTTGGGAAGAGAGTCATTGCGGCGGGTCCAGGCCCCGCGGACTTATTGGATATCCTCGTAAAGGAGGCCGGACGCGCGTGAAACCCGTGGTTGCCATCGCCGGTAGGCCGAATGTGGGAAAGTCCGCCCTGTTCAACAGGGTTATTCAAAAGCGTGTTTCGATAGTGGAGGACATCCCCGGGGTAACCAGGGATAGGATTAGCGCCGACACCGAGTGGAACGGTAAGGCCTTCACCCTGATCGATACCGGCGGACTCGTCGCCGGCGGCGAGGAAATGGCGGCGCGGGTCAGGGGCCAGGTGGAGGCGGCGCTTGCCGGCGCCGACCTCGTCCTACTCGTAGTCGATTCCCGGGACGGAATACTCCCCGCTGATAGAGACGTAGCGGATATGGTCAGGCGCGCCGGCGTCCCCGTTTTGCTCGTGTCCAACAAGTCGGAGGGAATGGTCGAGGGAATGGTGGAGGCGGGAGTGTCCGAGCTCGGCTTCGGCGAACCCATAGTGGTATCCGCGATCCACGGTACGGGCATAGGCGATCTTCTCGACCGCATCGTGGAGAACATACCAGGGGATTCCGTCGCCGGGCATGAAGAAGAGCGAGTGAGGGTGGCGATAACCGGTCGCCCTAATGTCGGAAAGTCGTCCATCTTGAACTGCGTCCTCGGTGAGGATCGCATGATAGTATCGGCTGAGCCGGGAACGACGAGGGATGCGGTGGATGTCGAATGGGACTCGGGCGACAGGAGGTTCCTGTTTATCGACACGGCGGGCATCAGGCGCCGGGGGCGCATTGACGAGCCCCTGGAGAAATACAGCGTGAACAGGGCGTTCAAGGCAGTGGATAGGTCGCAGGTCATTGTGTTGGTTATTGCCGCTGACGAGGGCGTCACGGATCAGGACAGAAAGATAGCCAGGTATGTTCACGATAAGGGGAAGGGCATGGTCCTTTGCTTCAACAAGTGGGACCTAGTCACTGAGACGGAATCGGAGGCCGGTAAGAGACGGAAGGAACTCATCGGACTCGCTCGCTGGCACCTGGGATTCGCATCATACGCGCCTGTAGTGTTCACTTCGGCGAAGACCCGACATGGTATCGCTCAGATGATGGACATTGTGTGGAACGTGGCTGCGGAGCATTCACGCAGGATGCCGACTGGCGAATTGAACAGGGTGATCCGCGAGGCCTATGCCCTTACGCCTCCCCCGTCGGATAAGGGGAAGACGCTGAAGTTGTTCTACGCCACACAGTCGGGGACGAACCCTCCGGCGATCCTGGCTTTCGTGAATAGACCCGAGATGATCAAGGCGCCTTATGTGCGGTACCTGGAGGAGAGGCTGAGACAGTCGTTCGGACTCGAGGGAACGCCGATCATAATGAGGTTCAGGGAGAGGCGGTAGGGAGGATCAGGGGGGTAGGCTTGTGGTTAAGGTATGTATCCTGGGCCTGGGCGCCTGGGGGACGGCGCTGGGAGTGCCGCTGACGGACGCGGGGAACGACGTGATGATATGGGGCAGACGCGAAGATGCCGTGAAGAGGTTCAACGAGCGGCACGAGAACCCAGAGTACCTGCCCGGCGCGATCCTCGATGGTGCTATCGCGACGACGGATATGCGGGAGGCGGTCAGCGGCGCCTCGGCGATCTTCATGTCCGTGCCCTCGTGGGCGGCCGCCGGGGTCGCGAGGGCCCTTGCCGCCGCAGTCGATGCCGACCCCGCTTGGGGTCGCGGGGGGCCGCGGCCGCCCCTTCTCGTTTCCACGTGCAAGGGATTGGAGGAGGGCACGTGCGAGAGGATAACCGCCGTGGCGAGACGGGATCTGGGCGGGCGTTTCGCCGCGTACGTGGCCCTGTCGGGACCCAATTTCGCCGTAGAAGTGGCGAATAGACTGGCGACGGCCACGGTCGTGGCTTGCGAGGCTGAGTGGGCGCGGAAGGCCGTTCAGGATATGCTGATGACCCCCGATTTCAGGGTATATACGAACCCCGATGTGATCGGGGTGGAGATTGCGGGGGCTCTGAAGAACGTGACCGCGATAGCTGTGGGCATGGCCGAGGGCCTCGGGCTGGGCTACAACGCACGCGCCGCCCTCATCACCAGGGGTCTTGCGGAGATAGCCAGGGTTGGTATAGCCATGGGGGCTGATAAGCACACGTTCGCGGGGCTCGCGGGTATGGGAGACCTGGTATTGACATGCACGGGGGAATACAGCAGGAATAAGAGGGCCGGGATAGCGCTCGGCCGGGGATCGACCATGGCGGATTTCATCAGCGAGCAGAAGATTCTCGTGGAAGGCGCCTGGACCACCAGTTCCGCGCTATCGCTGGCCGCTTCGGTTGGCGTGGAGATGCCTGTCGCGCAAAAGGTGTACGAGGTCCTGTTCGAGAACAGGAGGCCGGCGGACGTGGTATCCGAGATCATGACCCGAGGGAAGAAAGACGAATAGCATCGCATTGAGGAGTGGTCGCCTTAAAGTCGCCTCGCCGGAACACAGATTCTGGGGGGCGATATCTTTTTTGGAAAAGGAAAGTTCTATTTGGGCTTGGCATAAGAATATGGTGTCCAAGAGCAAGGAGGGATAGGTGGATGGAGAAATTCGATGTCCTGAAGGATATAGCCGAGCGCACCGGAGGCGACATCTACATCGGCGTCGTCGGGCCGGTCCGCGCCGGCAAGTCCACCTTCATTCGAAAATTCGTGGAACTCCTGGTCCTACCCAACATAAGAGACCTGAACGACAGGGAGAGGGCCAGGGACGCCCTTCCGCAGGCCGCGGCGGGCCGGACCATAATGACGGTGGAGCCGAAGTTTGTGCCGGACGAGAGTGTGGAGATATCGCTCAAGGATAACATCACTTTCAGGGTCAGATTGGTCGACTGCACCGGTTACGTCGTGCAGGGAGCGCTGGGATACGAGGAACCGGAAGGCCAGCGCATGGTGCTCACTCCTTGGGTGGAGCGGGAGATACCGTTCCAGGAGGCGGCGGAGATCGGCACCAGGAAAGTGATATCCGAACACTCGACTCTAGGGCTGGTTATCACCACCGACGGGAGTATCACCGACATTCCCAGAAGCGCCTACGTAGCGGCGGAAGAAAGGGTCACGGCGGAATTGAAGGAACTCGGGAAACCGTACATCATCCTGCTGAACACCATCAACCCGTTCTCCAAGGAGACATCCGACCTCGCCGGCGAGCTGGAAGAAAAATACGACGTATCGGTGATACCAGTGGACTGTGCCAACCTGTCCCAGGACGACATCGTATTGGTTATGGAGCAAGTGCTATACGAGTTCCCTGTCAAGGAAGTCAACATCAACCTGCCGAAGTGGGTTGATGAATTGGACGCGAAACACTGGCTCAAGGGTAAGTTCGAGGACGCCGTCAGAGACGCTGTGTCCGACGTGCGGAGATTGAAGGACGTCGACAAGGCGGTCAACAGGCTATCCATTAACGAGATGGTTCACGAGGTGTCGTTGAAGCAGATGGACATGGGCACCGGTGTTGCCACTATTGAGCTCGGCGCGAGGGAGCAGTTATACCTGGACGTGCTGGCCGAGATAAGCGAGGAGGATATCCGGGACAAGAGCGATCTGTTGAGACTCATGAGGGTCCTGAGTTCGGCCAGGAAAGAGTACGATAAGATCTCCTCGGGGATCAGAGAGGTGCGCGACGTCGGATACGGCATGGTGCCGCCCAGATTGTCCGAGATGATCTTCGAGGAGCCGGAGCTCATACGCCAGGGTAATCGCTTTGGCGTAAGACTTAAGGCTCGCGCGCCGTCCATCCATCTTATTCGCGCCGACGTATCCGCAGAGGTCACACCTTTAATCGGCACAGAAAAACAATGCGAAGAACTCGTCAGGTACCTGCTCGATCAATTCGAGGACGACCCGAAGAAGATCTGGGAATCAAACATATTCGGGAAATCGTTGCACGATCTGATGCGAGAGGGAATACAGAACAAGTTATACAGGATGCCCGAGAATGCGCAGGAAAAGCTCCAGGAGACCCTCACGCGCATCGTGAATGAAGGCAGCGCGGGCCTGATCTGCATAATACTATAAACTGGAAGCGGCAAGGGGTTTTGGCCGGCTAGAGCAGGGCTTGGTCTGCTATTCTCTTTGTGCAGGAGGTGGTTTACCGGTCGAAGAATACCACGGTTCAGGCATCGCGTCGGCGGAGTGATGGCGGCATTGTACGGATTCGGTGTGATAGCCGGTCTTTCATATCTTATAGGATCCATCCCTGTGGACCCGCTTGCGGGCTATTTGGTGAATCTTATCAGGCGATCCAGCAGCGCCTGGAGATGGCTGGACTCGTCGGGCGGATTGCGCGGGAGACTGTCACCGTTGCTCACGGGGGGCCCAGCCGTCGTTCTAAATGTGTGTAAGGCCATTGTCGCCGTAATGCTGGCGAAGTTTTCCCTCGGTTCGCCTATGGCTACTCTGATAGCGGGGCTGTTCGTGGTATTCGGCCACACCTGGCCGTTCCTCGGTTTTCTTCCCCGGCAGAAAGGGATTGCGGTGGTGATCGGCGCCATGTCGCCGGTCGCGCCCGTGCCCGTCGCCGCAATGATGGGCCTGTGGGTCGTCTTTTTCGCCCTGACCAGGTACGCCTCAGTGAGTTGGGTGGCGAGCTTCGGGGTCCTTCCAATCATCCTGTACTTTATCGGACGGCGGGATATCTTCGTCATTTACGGGATTTTGATGTCGGCGATGGCTGTGATCCAGATGGCCGGCGGCCTGGCGCGCATATCCGAGGGCAAGGTCGTTCGCCGGGACGACGAGGGGCCGTTCGTCGACGAGGGGGACGAGGAGGATCGTGATGATGAGGACGAACCCGTAAAGAGGAAGAGGACCGGCCTGCGCGTCGCCGCGGGGATAGTCGCCGTGCTCTCATCGGCTTTGTGGTTCGGCAATAGATGCGTCTACCGCGGCTTCGGACGCCAGCCGGACGTCATACGGTCGGGGTGCTCCGATCTCATGGTCGTTGCCCTCACCTTCGACGATGGACCCGACCCCAAGTATACCCCTCAGATCCTTGATATTTTGCGCCGGAGCGATGTGAAGGCGACGTTCTTCATGGTTGGGAAACACGTGGAACGATTTCCCGACGTCGCGAAACGGGTAGCCCAGGAGGGCCACTGCGTGGGCAGTCACAGCTACTCCCATGTAAACATGCCCTTTCTCGGCCAGGCGAAGGTCGTGAGCGAAGTGAAGAAGGCGGAAGAGGCAATTCAGAACGCCTGCGGTATTAGACCGCACCTGTTCAGACCGCCGAGGGGACTTGCCAGCGTGGTAACCCGCAAGGTGCTTCACGACGAGGGATATACGATGGTCCTGTGGCGATTGAGCTCGCGCGATTGGGCCGAACCGTCCTGGCGCGAGATAGTCTCCACCTGCAATCACGCGAGGAATGGAGACATCATCCTGTTTCACGACAGCGGCAGCCTCGTGTCGTCCGAAGGGGGGAGCCGCGACAATACCGTGAAAGCGCTGCCCATCGTCATCAAGAACCTCAGGGACAGGGGATTTCGATTCGTCACCATCGACGAGATGATCGAGATCTGGAACCGCGAGAAAGGGATCGAGGCCACCGATTAAACCCACCTGCGGCGGGTCCCCAGGCACGTTTCCCCATGCGCTAATACTGTCCTAATCGATATTTGTGAATTTCATCACAGAAATACTTGACACTTGTCAAGTGGCGCTGGATAATGATAAGGGGCAGTAGGAGTGGACCGGGATGGGAGGGGACGCGCGTGATCGGGGATCGCCTGAAGAAAATCAGGACGAACAGTCAAATGTCCGTTAGGTCTCTGGCTGGTAGGGTAGGTGTTTCCGCCAGTTTCGTCTACCAGCTCGAACAGAACAAGGTTTCCCCATCGTTTTCGACGCTCAAGGCTATCGCACAGGCCCTCAATACATCCGTCTCGGTACTTGCGGGTGATGAACTCCCGGATGATTGGGAGGTAGTCAGGCGCGACCGTAGGCGCCACATAGTAACGGACAACCCTGGGCTCAATATCGAATTGCTCGGATTTCTGGGCCCCAGGAACAAGAAGATGCAGCCGGTGATATTCCGCCTGGAGCCGGGTGCCTCCCACGAGCGTTTCATCTTCAACCATGAGAGGGAGGATCTCGTGTACTTGCAGGAGGGAGTTCTTGAGATCGCGGTCGGGCGCAAGGTCTACACGTTGGCCGAGGGGGATGTAGCCTACTTCATGTTCGATCATCCCACAGCGCTCAGGAATCCCGGCGATAAGGTTGCAGCCGGTCTCTGGGTTGTTTGCCCGCCCGGCGCGTAAGGGGAAGGGGGTTTCACGGGTGATATCGGCCCAAACGGAGAGGAAATTTTCCAAGCTGAACGACATCGTAACGAGGCACGGTCGCAAGGCGTCCAACCTTGTGGCTATCCTGCAAGAGGTGCAGGCGGAATACCGCTACCTGCCCGAGGAGGTCTTGACGTACATCGCAACGGCCCTGCAGATTCCACCATCGGTGGTCTACGGAGTTGCGACGTTCTATGCCCAGTTCTCTATGAAGCCGAAGGGCAAGTACATGATGAAGGTATGCGACGGGACGGCCTGCCACGTCAGGGGTTCCGAGAACGTTCGCTTCGCCGTCATGGAGGCCGCCGGATTGAAAGAGGGCGAGACGACCACAAAGGACCTGAAACTCACCGTGGAGTCGGTAGCATGCCTTGGAGCGTGCGGCCTTGCGCCCGCCGTAATGGTGGACGACAAGAAGGTTTACGGTCAGATGACACCCGCTGAAGGACGTAGGCTGGTCGAGACGCTTTTGCGGGACGAGGGCGTCGTCGAGGAAAAGGCGGCTGGAGAGGGTCCGTGCAAGGATAGTCCGCTTCGAGTGAGATGCAAGGATGATCTTGCGAAGGCTGCGGAGCGAGCGGAAACGGCGGTGCGATCGGAGAAGGCGAGGATACTGGTTTGCGCCGAGACGGCGTGCGTGGCAAACGGTTCGCTTCTGGTCTACGATGAACTAAGGCGGATCGTCTCGGAAAAGGGCCTCTCCGCTGAGGTGTCTCTGGTCGGCGAGGAGAACCAGGCGGCTGGAAAGGTGGGCGTCGTGAAGGCGGGTTGCCACGGATACTGCCAGATCGGTCCACTGGTCAAGATCGAGCCGGGTTCCATTATGTACATCAAGGTGAAGCCGGAAGACGCAGCCGAGATAGTGGAGAAGACTATCGAGAAGAATGAGCTGGTCGATAGGTTGCTTTATAGGGATCCCGAGACGGGAAAGATCGCCCGTACCGAGGCGGAGATCCCTTTCTACCAGGGGCAGAAGAAGATCGCCCTGGGCAGTTGCGGCCTCATCGACTGTGAGGATATCGAGGAGTACGTGGCGTCTGGAGGCTACCAGGCGTTGGCCAAGGCGTTAACCGCGATGACACCGGACCAGGTCATCGAGGAACTCAGCGCTTCGGGCCTGAGGGGGCGCGGCGGCGCCGGGTTCCCGGCGGGCAAGAAGTGGCAGTTCACTAAGCAGTCGCCCGGACCGAAGAAATACGTCGTGTGTAACGCCGACGAGGGAGACCCGGGCGCGTTCATGGACAGGAGTGTACTGGAGGGAGATCCCCACAGGGTGCTCGAGGGCATGGCCATAGCGGGATTCACCATAGGCTCCGACGAGGGTTACATCTATTGCCGCGCCGAGTACCCGCTCGCGGTGAAGAGGCTTCGCAAGGCGGTCGCCGATGCGGAGAAGGCTGGCCTTCTCGGGGATAACGTCATGGGGACCGGATTCTCATTCAGGATCAGGATCAAGGAAGGCGCCGGCGCGTTCGTGTGCGGCGAGGAGACGGCGCTATTGCAGTCCATCGAGGGCCAACGGGGAATGCCGAGGCCCAAGCCCCCGTTCCCGGCGGTGTCCGGGCTGTGGGAGAAGCCGACGCTCATCAACAATGTCGAGACGTTCGCGAACGTGGCGTTCATCATAAGAAACGGCGCGAAGGCGTACAGCCGGTACGGCACCGCGAAGAGCGCCGGCACCAAGACGTTCTCCCTCGCGGGACAGGTGGCGAGGACGGGCCTCATCGAGGTGCCGATGGGCACGAAGCTGAAGGACGTCATTTTCGGGATAGGCGGCGGCATGAGGCGGGATAAACCGTTCAAGGCGGTGCAGATAGGCGGCCCGTCCGGCGGGTGCCTGACGAAGGAGCACATGGATGTTCCGCTCGACTACGAGTCGCTCGCCGCTGTCGGCGCCATGGTGGGTTCCGGCGGTCTTGTGGTCATGGACGAGGGAACATGCATGGTGGAGACGGCCAAGTACTTCATGGGATTCGTGCAGAGCGAGTCCTGCGGCAAGTGCGTACCCTGCCGAGAGGGCACAAAGCGGATGCTCGAGATCTTGAAAAAGATAACAGAGGGAAAGGCGACCGAGGCGGACCTCGATCTGTTGTACGAAACGGCAATTAACGTCAAGAGCAGCGCCCTGTGCGGCCTGGGCAAGACGGCGCCCAACCCGGTGCTGACGACGATGAAGTACTTCAAGGACGAGTACATCGCACACGTGCGCGACAGGAAGTGCCCGGCGGGTGTGTGCAAGGCGCTCGTGAAGTACGAGATCGACGCCGAGAAGTGCAAGGGATGCGGTGTGTGCGCCAAGGCGTGCCCCGCCGGAGCCATTACCGGGGAAATCAAGAAGGCTCACGTCATCAATGAGGCCGCCTGCACCAAGTGCGGGACGTGCGCTGAGAAGTGCAAGTTCGGCGCGATAACGGTGTCATGACGCGAGACGGGCGGCAGGCATCACGGGGGAGGAGATCATGATGGCTGAGAACACGGCGGCGGCCTGTGGGGCCACTGTGGCGCCGCAGGGACACGTGAAGATCAACGGGCGGTTAGTACCCATCAAAGGGGAGAAGAACCTGCTCGAACTCGCTAGGAACAATGGAATAGAGATTCCCTCGTTCTGCTACCACTCGGAGCTCAGTGTGTACGGGGCGTGCAGGATGTGTCTCGTCGAGATCGACGGGATGGGACTGCAGGCGTCGTGCTCGATAGCGCCGCGTGATGGCATGGTTGTCCGGACTAACACGGACCAGACGAGAAGGATACGCAAAATGATCCTCGAGCTCATTCTGGCAAACCACGATAGGGAATGTACGACGTGCGGGAAGAATGGCTCGTGCAAGTTGCAGCGACTTGCCGACCAGATTGGAGTCACCTCCATAAGGTACGGGCAGGCTGGCGATAAGGGCCATAGCGACGCGGGGACCACGGCCGCGAAGGACACCAGCAGCCCGTCCATAGTCAGGGATCCAAACAAGTGCATCCTCTGCGGTGACTGTGTGAGGATGTGCAGAGAGGTCCAGGGAATCGGCGTTCTGGACTTCGCACACCGCGGGCCCAAGACGGCCGTGGTCCCCGCTTTCGGGAAGCCGTTGAGCGAGGTCGAGTGCGTCAATTGCGGCCAGTGCGTGGCGATATGCCCGACCGGCGCGTTGACGGCGAAGTCTGAGATCGACAAGGTATGGCAGGCCATCGGCGATCCCTCTAAGACGGTGATCGTGCAGATAGCGCCCGCGGTCAGGGTGGCCCTGGCAGAGGAGTTCGGCCTCCCCGCGGGAGAGGTGGCAACGGGCAAGATAGCGACCGCCCTCAGGATGGCCGGCGTGGACAAGGTGTTCGACACGGTGTTCACGGCCGACATGACGGCGGTGGAGGAAACGCTGGAGTTCCTCGAGAGGGTGAGCAAGGGCGGGAGGCTGCCGCTGTTCACCTCATGCTGTCCGGGCTGGGTGAAGTACTGCGAGCAGTTCCATCCCGAGTTCCTGAACAATCTGTCGTCTTGCAGGTCGCCGCAGCAGATGTTCGGCTCGATGGCGAAGAAGTTCTACGCAAAGAAGATGGGGAAGACCGCGTCGGACGTGTTCGTGGTCTCGATCATGCCGTGCACGGCCAAGAAATTCGAGGCCAAGAGGCCGGAGTTCACCACCGAGGGATGGCCCGACGTGGATGCGGTGCTCACGACCGTGGAAGCCGCGGCATTGATCAAGGAAGCGGGGGTCATGTTCGATAAGGTCGAGCCCAGCGCCCTCGACGCGCCGTTCGGCATGGTCAGCGGCGCGGGGGTTATCTTCGGGGCGAGCGGCGGCGTCATGGAGGCGGTCGTGAGGACCGCGTACGCCCTGACTACGGGCGGCGATCTCGGCGATATCGAGTTCCAGCCGGTGAGGGGCCTCGAAGGCATCAAGAGGGCCGAAGTGAGCCTCGGGGACACGAAGATCAGGATGGCCGTCGTATCGGGACTCGCCAACACGGAGCGCCTGAT
>JAHDPS010000363.1 GCA_018434225.1 Bacillota bacterium | reverse complement strand
GAGCATATGGCGGAGGACGTTGAGGTAGCCGAACAGGTCCTCATGGAGGCGGAAGTGAAGGCCGAGGATCTTGCTGGTGGCGTCGTCGATGATACCGTGGAGGGAGAGTACTGGACCTTGGTCTCCGAGCCAGGCATAGGGGCTGGCGTCACACTGGCCGAGGAGGCCTTCCTGGGGCATACGGGAACGGCAACGGCGGCGGCGTGGGGCCTTGTGGGAATGGGGGTTGACGAGCCCTGCGCTATTCAGGATGCGGCGGATGGTGCGCGGGGACAGGTGGATATCATGGTGCTCGGCGAGCAGTTCAGAGATGTGCTCGCAACTGGCGCCACTAAGAGGGCCTGTTACCAGAGAAACCACCTGGTCAGCGAGATCTTTCGGAACGGCATGGCTGGGTTTACTCCCCCGGTTCTTGTGGGCCAGGAAGGCGTGGCCCTGATTCTTGACTCCTTTCTTCAGGCGTTTGACCTGGCGTTCGCTGATGCCCAGGAGTTGGGCGGCTTCACGAATAAGCAGTTCGCCATTGATCACTCTCTCGATAATATGTACCCGTCTCATTTCCTTTTGGTTTAACATAACGCACCCTGTCATGGTGACATTTTCTCAGACCGCTTACAGGGTGACAATATCACAGTCCGATGACAGCCCGTACGTAGCGAGTTGTCGTTCAATCGTCCGAATGGTATAATGGGTCAGGTGTCGAAAGGCCGTCCAAGGAACGACCGAAGGGCATATCGTTAACCTCATCACTCCCCTGCTCCACGGCGAGGCCGTGGAGCCGCACAGTCCAAAGGAGGAGGTGAAAGACGTGCGCGACTACGAAGTAATGTACATTCTCCAGCCGGATCTCGACGAAGAGAAGGTAACCGCGGCAATCGAGAAGTATTCGAGTCTCATTCAGGCCAATGGCGGAACGGTAATCAACGTCGACAAGTGGGGAAAGCGCCGGTTAGCCTACGAACTCAAGGGGCAGCGCGAGGGAAACTACGTGCTGGTCCAGTTCTCCGGCGAACCGGCGGTTTCGTCTGAGCTCGACCGCGTGATGAAGATCGCGGATGACGTGCTCAGGCACCTTATCGTTCGCAAGGGAGATTAGAAGGCAAGGGAGACTGGAAAGGCGGGAGGGTATTGCTCAACAGGATTGTTCTGGTCGGACGGCTCGCCAGGGACCCCGAGTTGAGATACACGCCTAGCGGAAAGGCGGTCGCGGGCTTCACTATAGCGGTGAACCGGCGGTTCGCCAACCAGCAGGGCGAAAGAGAAGCAGACTTCATCGACATCGTTGTATGGGGTAAACTGGCCGAGACAGTGGCGAACCACCTCCAGAAGGGGCGCCTCGTGGGCCTCGACGGCAGGTTGCAGATTCGTTCGTATCAAACGCAAGATGGTCAGAAGAGGAGAGTCGCCGAGGTT
>JAHDPS010000203.1 GCA_018434225.1 Bacillota bacterium | reverse complement strand
TCAAAGGGATCCCGGCGGCCATCATTCGGGGGTATCGCTACGTGAAGGCCTCGGGCGGAGGCGCGGACCTGATCCGGGGCGCCGATCAAGACCTGTTCAGATGAGGCTCTGTCGAGCGGCTCAGCATGCTCTTAGTAGTCTCTCCATCGAACAGGTGAATCCTATCCATATCGAAAGCGACCTTCATACTGTTGCCCGGTCGTGCGCTACTCTTCGGATCCACCCTCGCCACCAGGTTGTTATTCCCAAGGGTGAGGTACAAGAACGTTTCGGCCCCCATCATTTCCACGACGTCCACGACTATATCGATCGAATACCTCCCGAATCTATTCAGAAAATCCGCCTCATCATGTATGTCTTCGGGCCGTATACCCATGACAACGTTTTTTCCCACGGGGTTACCGTTCAACCTTCCCAGTATTTCGCGGGGCAGGTGGAGTACCGTGTAGCCTATATCAAGATATGGATCGCCGTCTTCCCTTACCAGCCTTCCATTGAGGAAATTCATCTGCGGGCTTCCAATGAACCCGGCCACAAACATGTTCTCGGGGTGCTCGTATATGTTTTTCGGGGTGTCCACCTGCTGCATCATACCATCCTTCATCACCACTATCCGATCTCCCATCGTCATGGCCTCGGTTTGGTCGTGTGTGACATATATGAATGTTGTCCGGAGCCTCTTATGGAGCTTCGAGAGCTCGGTCCTCATTTGCACCCTCAGTTTCGCGTCCAGATTAGACAGGGGTTCGTCCATCAGGAAAACCTTCGGCTCTCTAACTATCGCCCTTCCCAACGCCACACGCTGTCTCTGCCCTCCCGAAAGGGCTTTTGGCTTCCTATTCAATAACTCCTGAATACCCAGCGTTTGAGCGGCTTCCTTTACCCTGCGGTCTATCTCGGCCCTCGATATGCTGCGCAATCTGAGTCCGAAAGCCATGTTCTCATACACATTCATGTGGGGGTATAAGGCGTAGTTCTGAAACACCATGGATATGTCCCTGTCTTTTGGGGGTATATTGTTTACCAGTTTATCTCCGATATAAAGTTCGCCGGAAGACACATCCTCGAGTCCCGCCACCATCCTGAGGGTCGTGGATTTGCCACAGCCGGAAGGGCCCACGAGCACGATGAATTCCTTGTCGACAATATCGAGACTGAAATCCGTGACGGCTCTTACTCCTTCGGGGTATATCTTGCTCACCTTTTTCAAGACCACACTCGCCACGCGTCGATTCCCCCCGCGCGATAGTTCAATATGGGAAAATCCATTTATATAGTAAGTCCAAAACGGGGAAATCACAAAGACTTTTTTAAAATACATAAAAAAGTGTCTTTCAAAAAGAGGGGGAAACGCCAGAACATAGAATACTATCGCGCAGGTAATTTAAAGCAATTAACAAAGTGCCCCAGTTGGATTGAGGATTGAGGGCAAGATGGGATGAAGAATCTGCTTAGACCCAATCCAAAGACCGCACCCTACTACTTTTTACTACCTATACTGGTAGTATTCTCCGTTTTCATGATATACCCCATCATAAGCTCTCTCATATTAAGCTTCCAGGAATTCAAACATGGAGAATACACATTCGTGGGATTCAAGAATTATGTGTATCTCTTCAAGGACCCGGTTTTCAAGATGGCACTATACAATACATTCACATACCTCATCATACAGGTACCCATAATGGTCTTTCTCGCGCTGTTTCTCGCGGACGTATTGAATCAGAGATTCATAAAGCTCCAGGCATTCTTCAGGATATCCATCTTTATGCCGGCTATCACCGCCCTTGTGGCCTATTCCCTGATTTTCAAGCTTCTATTCAATACGGAGTACGGTTTGATAAACTACCTGCTCAGTATCGCAGGGCTTCACGGCATAGACTGGCTATACGGCCCCGCGAGCTCAAAGGCCGCAATAATGATCGCGGTGACCTGGAGATGGACGGGGTACAACATGATCATAATGATTGCGGGCCTGCAGGCGATACCGAAAGAGCTTTACGAGGCAAGCTCCATAGACGGGGCGAATAGCGTTCAGCGCTTCTTGAGAATCACTGTCCCCCTCATGAAACCAATAATCCTATTCTGTTTCATAACGTCCACAATAGGCACTCTGCAACTGTTCGACGAGTCGTACATACTCACGCGGGGCGGGCCCGACAACGCCACGATAACCATATCGCACTATCTATACAATGTGGGTTTCAGGTTCCTCAATTT
>JAHDPS010000274.1 GCA_018434225.1 Bacillota bacterium | reverse complement strand
GTCCCAGAGGCGTCCCGGTGACAACTGAATATTACCTGGATGAAAGCGACGGGAGAGTCCCCGGCCGGGACGCGGAACCGGTGGGGCGCCGAAGGGGCAAGGTGAGATCCGAAACTCTCAGGCAAATACACTGTCGCCGGACACACCCTGGATCGGCTAAACACCGACCGAAGCGTAACAGGGGAACGCGATACAGCGGTTCCCCTGTTTTGTTTTGTGGTGGTGTGTATTGACTGTCCAGGGAACGTATTCCAGGAGGTGAATTGTTTGGAGAACCTGAAGAAGACCCCTTTGTTCGAGACGCATCAGAAATACGGCGGGCGGATCGTCGACTTTGGGGGATGGGCGTTGCCCGTCCAATTCAGCGGTATTAAGGAAGAGCACCTGGCGGTGAGGAACGCGGCGGGACTCTTCGATGTGTCGCACATGGGAGAGTTCTTCGTGCGCGGCAAGGACGCTCTCGCCCTGGTGCAGAGGATCACGTGCAACGACATTTCGAAGGGGTCCCCGGGCAGGGTCATCTATTCCCCGATGTGCAACGAGCGCGGTGGAGTAGTAGACGACCTGATGGCGTGCTGCCTGGAGGGCGGCGGCTACATGCTGGTTGTGAACGCGTCCAACATCGACAAGGACTACGACTGGGTCACGTCCCACGCGGCCGGGCTCGACGTTAAGGTGGAGAACGCTTCACCCGGGACGGGGGAGGTCGCCGTGCAGGGCCCCAGGTCGGAGGAGATACTCCAGAGGTTGACCGACGCGAACCTGGGCGAGATGAAGTACTACCGGTTCAAGGAGAACGTTAAGGTGGCGGGGTTCCGCACCACGGTTGCGAGGACCGGGTACACGGGGGAAGACGGTTTCGAAGTGTACTGCGATGCCCCCGACACTCAGGCCCTGTGGGACGCCATCATGGAGGCGGGGGCCGACGATGGTATCGTGCCGTGCGGACTGGGCGCGAGAGACACGCTCCGGTTTGAGGCCAGCATGCCGTTGTACGGCCACGAACTTGACGACGAGAGGACCCCGATTGAGGCCGGTTTTGAAAGGTTCGTCTCATTCACCAAGGGCGACTACATCGGGCGGGAGGCCCTCCTGAAGCAGAAAACCGAGGGACCCCGGATCAAACTCATCGGTTTCGAGATGATCGACAGGGGGGGCGTGCCGCGCGCCGGCTATCCGATAACCAGCGGCTGCGCGGTCGTCGGCAAAGTGACGAGCGGGAACTACAGTCCCACCTTTGAGAAGAATCTCGGTATGGGTTACGTGCCGGCGCAAATGGCTGTGGTTGGTGCCGAACTCGGCCTGGACGTCAGGGGTAGGACCATGAAGGTGAAGATCGTGCAGATGCCATTCTACAAGAGGGGGGCCAAAAAATGACGCATCCCGCGGATAGGAAGTACTCAAAGTCCCATGAATGGTTCAAGATGGAAGGCAAGGAGGGGCGGGTTGGGATCAGCCATCACGCTCAGGATCACCTTGGTGACGTGGTATTCGTGGAACTACCGGCGATCGGCAAGGTAGTCAAGCAGGGCGAGCAACTGTGCGTAGTCGAGTCGGTAAAGGCCGTAGCCGACTGCTACGCGCCAATTTCCGGCAAGGTGGTCAGGGTGAACGAGAACCTGACGGCCGATCCCGCGCTCCTCAATAGGGATCCGCATGGCGACGGATGGATTTGCGTCGTCGAGCCGAGCGATCCGGGAGAAGTCGCCGGCCTCATGGAGCAGGCGGCTTACGAAAAGTTCTGCGAAGAGGAGAGCGGCCACTGACATGAACTTCATACCGCATACCGATGAGGATCGCAGGCGCATGCTCGATGCGATCGGCGTAGAATCAGTCGCCGATCTGTTCCGTGATATCCCGGAGGCGGTCAGGTTCAAGCGAGATCTCGACCTGCCGAAGGGGATGTCGGAGATGGAGGTGTACAACCTCCTCTACGGGCTGAGCAAGAAGAACCTGAACCTGAACGATTGCGTGTCATTCCTGGGAGCGGGGGTGTACGACCATTACATCCCAGCCACGGTGGATCACGTGCTTTCTCGTTCGGAACTGTACACCGCCTACACTCCTTACCAGCCGGAGGTCAGCCAGGCGGTACTGCAGATAATCTACGAATACCAGACGGCTATATGCGAGCTGACCGGCATGGACGTGTCGAACGCCTCGCATTACGACGGCGCGACGGCCATGGCCGAGGCGGGGATCATCGCGACAATGCACACCGGAAGGCGCAAGGTCGCCGTATCCGAGGGAGTCCATCCCGAGTACAGGCGGACGCTGAAGACGTACGCGCACGCCTACGGGATCGAAGTGGTCGAGGTCCCTTGCGCCGGCGGCGTCACGGACATTACCCGGGCTCAGGAGGCGGCGGCTGGAGCAGCCACACTCATACTCCAGCACCCCAACTTTTTCGGGTGCCTGGAGGACGTGGATGCGGCTTCGACGGCGGCGCACGGCGCCGGCGCGCTGTACACTGTCGTATTCGACCCGCTCTCCCTCGGGGTGCTGAAGCCGCCCGGGGAATACGGGGCGGACGTGGCGGTCGGCGAGGGACAATCCCTCGGCAACCCGCTTTCTTTCGGGGGGCCTTATCTCGGGATATACGCCGTCAAGGAGGCCCTGGTCAGGAAGATGCCGGGCAGGGTTATAGGCATGACCACTGACAGCAGGGGACAGCGCGGCTTCGTGATGACCCTGCAGACTCGGGAACAACATATCCGCCGTGAAAAGGCCACATCTAACATATGCTCGAACGAGGCCCTGTGCGCGGCCGCCGCCCTCGTGTACCTTTCGACGATGGGCAAGCAGGGAGTGAGGGAAGTCGGCGAGATCTGCTCGGCCAAGGCTCACTACCTGTCGGAACGATTGGAGGCGGGTGGGAGATACAGGGTCGCGTTCAAGCGGCCGTTCGTCAAGGAATTCGCGGTCAGGTGCCCCGTAGACCCCGAGAGGATAGTATCGGAGCTCGTGGCGGACGGGATCATCGCTGGGTACCCGCTCGGGCGCGCGTACCCGCGGTTGGATGATTGCCTGCTGGTGGCCGTTACCGAGAAGAGGACTAAGGAGCAGATCGATGAATTCGTCGCGCGATTGGAGGGATTGAAGTGAAGAAGCTGGAGCCCCTCATATACGAATTGAGTTCGCCGGGGCGGAAGGCGTATTCCCTCCCGGAGTGTGACGTGCCGGCCAGGCCCGATGCCATCCCAGCCGAGATGAGGAGGGAGACCCCTCCCGAGCTGCCCGAAGTGGCCGAAGTTGACGTCGTCAGGCACTTCACCAGGCTGTCTCAGCTCAACCACGGCGTGGACATCGGGTTCTACCCGCTCGGTTCCTGCACCATGAAATACAACCCGAAGGTGAACGAGCAGACGTCGAGGCTCCCCGGGCTCGCGGCGGTTCACCCGTACCAGCCCGAGGAGACCGCGCAGGGCGCGTTGCAGATCATCCACGAATGCTCGGCGTACCTCGCCGAGATAGCGGGGATGGACGAGGTCACGCTGCAGCCCGCGGCCGGCGCCCACGGCGAGCTCACGGGATTGTTTCTGATCAAGGCATATCACGAGCATCGTGGAGAAAAGAGGACGAAGGTCATAGTGCCCGACTCCTCGCACGGCACGAACCCCGCCTCCGCGGCGATGGGCGGGCTGGAGATCGTCACCATCAAATCGAACTCGCGCGGTGGAGTGGACCTGGACGCCCTCAGGGGCGCCGTCGGGCCCGACTGCGCAGCCCTGATGCTTACCAACCCGAACACGCTGGGATTGTTCGACGAGAACATCCACGAGATCGCGGACATCGTGCACAAGGCGGGAGGGCTCTTATACTACGACGGCGCGAACGCCAACGCCATCATGGGCATCGCCAGACCGGGCGACATGGGGTTCGACGTCGTCCACTTCAACCTGCACAAGACGTTCTCGACTCCCCACGGCGGCGGCGGCCCCGGCTCGGGCGCCGTAGGAGTAAAGAAGGCGCTCGTCCAATTCCTGCCCACGCCCTATGTCTCGTACGACGGCGGGAAATATCATCTGCGCGATGATAGGCCGCTGAGCATAGGGAAGGTCAAGTCATTCTACGGCAATTTCGGCGTCGTGGTGAAGGCGTACACCTACATCAGGGCGCTGGGGCCGGACGGGCTGAAGAAGGTCAGCGAGGACGCCGTGCTCAACGCGAACTACGTGATGAGGCGGCTGGTTCCCGCCTATGACTTGCCGTACGACCGTACGTGCATGCATGAGTTCGTCGTGGCGCCGTGGGGACTGAAGAAGAGGACCGGAGTCAAGACGACGGACATCGCGAAGAGACTTCTTGATTTCGGCGTGCATCCGCCCACGACGTACTTCCCTCTGATAGTGGAGGAAGCGTTGATGATCGAGCCGACCGAGACCGAGAGCGTCGAGACGCTGGATTACTTCGTGAACGCCATGCTCGAGATAGCGAGGGAGGCGGATGCCGACCCGGCGAAGGTGAAGGGCGCGCCCTACACGACGCCCGTGGGAAGGCTGGACGAGGCGGGGGCCGCGAGGAACCTGAACGTCCGCTGGAGGAAACAGGGGGTTTGAGGTCGATCGAATTCACTCAGCCCATCGGGACGCTGGCCGTCAGTATGACCGGCGGCGAATGTGGGCTGAAGTGCCGTCACTGCGGCGGGCACTATCTCAAGGATATGTCGCCCGCCGCGGAGGCGCTCCAGATAGTGCGGCTCGGCCGCGAAGGGCGCTATTCGAGTTGCCTGATTAGCGGCGGGTGCGATTCGCGGGGGAGAGTCCCCGTGCTCGGGGACACCCATCTTCTGGGCGCGCTCAAGGCCGCCGGCCTTCGCCTCAACTTCCACACGGGACTCGTGACCGAGGCGGAGGCCGCGGAGATCGGGAAGTGGGCCGATTGTGTATCGTTCGACCTTGTCGGGGACGACGAGACGGTGTCGGAGGTCTTCGGCCTCCACCGGGTCGCGGATGACTACGTCAGATCGTACGAGGCGCTCAGGAGACACGCCAGGGTTGTCCCGCACGTTTGCGTCGGGCTGAGAGGCGGCGCCATTTCCGGGGAATACCGCGTAGTCGATTACCTGGCCGGCTCGGGGGATCCGCCGGACCAGGTGGTGTTCATTGTGCTGATACCGACGTCCGGCACGGTGTATGAAAACCGCACACCACCCCACCCCGAGGAGGTGGCTGCCCTCGTCTTGCGAGCGAGAGATGCGATGCCCGCCGCGAGGATCACCCTGGGTTGCATGCGTCCGGCGGGGGAATACAGGTCGCGCCTGGACGTCTTGTGCCTGAAGGCGGGCGCGGACCGTGTCGTGAATCCAAGTCGCGATGCTCGCGAGTACGCGTCGAGGAACGGTTGCCGTGTTACGACGACGAAGGAGTGTTGCGTGTTTTGATCAGGGTATCTTCGGGCACCGCCTCGGTCATGGGGTTGTCCCGCAGCAGGGTCGATGCGGCCCCGACAACCGCATATCTGATGGTGGGAGAAGGCTGCTCCTTCGATTGTTCTTTCTGCCCGCAGGCGAGAAGCGCGGCATCGGCGACCGGCTTTCTCTCGCGGGTGACGTGGCCCCAATTCGACGAGAGAGACGTCGTGCGGGCGTTGTCGCGCGACTGCGCGCCCGGGGTGTTCGGTCGCTGTTGCATCCAGGTGGTGCACAGCCGCGGCGCGGTTGAGGCCGCCCGACGCTTGTCAGGAGAGATTGCCCGCGCGTGGAGCGATGCCGGCAGGGCGGGAAGCCCCCCTATCTCGGTCTCGGCGCATGTCACTGGAATTCGGGAGGCGGAATCCCTTTTCGAGGCGGGCGCGGAGAGGCTGGGCATACCCATCGATGCAGCCGAACGGGGGGTCTTCGCGAGGGTCAAGGGCGGCTCCTGGGATTCGGCTGTGGACCTTGTACTAGGGGTGTCCGCCGCGTATCCCGGACGCATCTCCACTCATTTCATCGCGGGTCTGGGAGAGACGGAAGAGGAGATGGTGAGGGCCATCCAGATGATGCGCGACGCCGGAGTCACTGTTGGGCTGTTTGCGCTCACGCCGGTGAGGGGCACCCGTATGGCGGGCGCGAATCAGCCGCAGGTGGATTCGTACCGGCGATTGCAGGTCGCGGGGTATTTGATAGGACGCGGCCTTTGCCGAGCGGACGATATGGAGTTCGACGGGGGGCGGCTGGTTGAATTCGGGATCGACGTAGTCGCGGCCCGTCGGTTGCTCGCGTCGGGGGAGGCCTTCATGACCTCGGGGTGCCCTGACTGCAACAGGCCGTATTATAACGAGCGGCCCGGCGGCGTAATGTTCAACTATCCCAGGCCGCCGGAGCCCGCCGAGATTGAGGAGGCGTTACTCGCGGCATCGATCCCGTGCGCGGGGGAGGCGGAGGCGTGTTGACTTCCGATCCTTGTTCTTGGAGACTGATATTGGACGATGATTGCCCGGGGACACGCAATATGGCCGTCGACGAGTCCATAATGCTCGCCATGTCGAGAAAGGAAGTTCCTCCCACCTTCAGGCTGTACGGTTGGAACCCGCCGGCCGTTTCGGTCGGGTACTTCCAGGATCTCGAAAGGGAGATCGACCTCGAGCGCTGCGGGAACCTGGGGATAGACTGGGTGAGGCGTCCGACCGGCGGTAGGGCGGTGCTCCACGAAAATGAGGTCACGTACAGCGTTGTTGTGGCCGAAGACATCCTGCGTGGTTCGGTGCTCGAGACATACCTGAAGCTCAGCAGGGGCCTGGTTGCCGCTTTGCGGGCGCTCGGGGCGGACGCCCTGGTCGCGTCCGGGGACGTCCGGCGCAGCGGGGGGTCCGCCGCGTGCTTCGACGCCCCGTCGTCGTACGAGATCGTGTGCGATGGGAAGAAGGTTGTTGGTAGCGCGCAGACCAGGCAGAACGGGATAATCCTTCAGCACGGCTCGGTTCCGCTCGCCTTCGACGCGGTCAGGGCGGCGGGGGTGTTGAGATTCGATTCGGACAAGGCCAGGGATAGGGTGGCGGCCAGCCTTGGCCGGAAGGCGACGGGCCTCACTCAGGTACTCCGTAGGCGCGTGACGGTGGTTGAGGTGCGGGAGGCTTTGGTCGGAGGGATCTCCCGTGCGATGGGTCTGGAGATGAGGCCGGGCGCTCTGACGCCGGCCGAGGAAAAAGAGGCGCTCCGGCTCGAAAGGGAGAAGTACTCCAGCCCCGACTGGAACGGGAGGAAGCATGGGAGGGGACAACGTGTTTGACTCGGTTATCATCGGAGGCGGCGTGGCGGGTTATGTCGCCGCAATCAAGGGCGCGCAGATGGGCGGAAAGATCGCGTTGGTCGAGAAGGACAGGCTGGGTGGAACATGCCTGAATAGGGGATGCATACCCACCAAGGCGCTGGTGCGCAGCGCCGAGGTG
>JAHDPS010000260.1 GCA_018434225.1 Bacillota bacterium | reverse complement strand
TGGGCACCTCGGAGGGGTGAAACCGATAAGTGGATTCCGGCGTTGACGAGGTCATGAGCGTCGGCGGGGTCCTGAACGTCCTGAAACCCCCGGGGATGACGTCGCACGATGTAGTGGCGTTCGCCAGAAGGATCACCCGTATTCGCAGGGTGGGCCACACCGGGACGCTGGACCCGGGGGCGGCCGGGGTGCTCCCGCTGTGCCTTGGGAAGGCCACGCGCATCGCCGAGTACCTCACGGCGGTCGAAAAGACGTACAGGGTGGAGGCAACGTTTGGGGTAAGCACCTCCACGGATGATTCCTCCGGCGGGATAATAGGGGAGTCGGACGCCTCCTTCGTCGCGGAGGGCGCATTGAGGGAGGCATTGGCGGGATTGAAGGGGGAGATCCTGCAGAGGGTGCCGCCCCTTTCCGCGAAGAAGTATCGCGGCGTCAGGTCATACGATGTTGTAAGAGCGGGTGGCGAGCCCCGGTCCCTCACCGCGACGGTCAGCATATACGATATTTGCCTCGTCAGTTTCGCGCCTGGATGGCGCTGCGTGGCCGTGTTCGATGTAACGTGTTCGAGCGGGACCTACGTCAGAACCATATGTTCGGATATTGGACGGATACTCGGGTGTGGCGGCTTTATGTCGTTTCTATTACGGACAGCGGCGGGCGGATTCGGGGTCGGTTCCTCCCTGACGCTTGAGGAGTTGGTTGAGGCGGTGGGTCGAGGCCAACTGGGGGATGTAGCCATAACGATGTCAGGAGCTCTGGGATTCATGAGGGGTTTCGTCCTGAGCGAAGGGGCATCCGAGCGCTTATCCCACGGTAACCCGGCGCGGGGTGAAGACATTGTGGGGATTGTGGAACCATCCGCGGGGCCCCTGCGCCTGCGGCCGAAGGGCGGCGAGGGGCGACCGCTCGTAAGATTGCTCGATCCGCGCGGGAGACTTCTGGCGGTGGCGCGGTGTACATTCGATGGTGAGTCTCCCCGCGAGTTCTCGCTTGAGAAGGTAATCGCTGGAGTATGATAGTCATCAGGTCCATCAACGATGTGTCACGCATCCCCGGCCCCAGGGCAGTCGCCCTCGGTTTCTTCGATGGGGTCCACCTTGGTCACCAGCGGATAATCGACGATCTCATCATTGAGTCGAGCGGCGCCGGATTCGTGCCTACTTGTCTCACATTCGATCCTCATCCCTTATGTGTGTTGAAGTCCCCTGCGGCCGGCCCGAAAATGCTCACGTCGCTCGATGAGAAACTGGGTTTGTTCGAATCGCTGGGCGTGCAGGTCGCGGTGGTGATCGAGTTCGACCGCGGGCTCTCTATGCTGACCCCGCACGACTTCTCGCGGTCCGTGTTGAAGGGGGCCCTTGACGCGCGGCTGGTTGCCTGCGGGTTCAACTTCTCATTCGGGAAGGGCGGGGCCGGCGGCCCGGGCGACCTTGTCAGGTTCGGAACGGAGATTGGTTTCAAAGTGAGGGTTCACGCCCCCGTGCTGGTGGACGGCGTGGCGGTGTCGAGCACCGCTGTACGGGATGCTGTTTCGAGGGGAGATGTATTGCAGGCCCGCGAGATGCTGGGCAGGCCGTATTCGCTCGAGGGAGAGATTGTCAGGGGGGACGGTAGGGGGGCGTCTCCCGGAATGCACACGGCGAATCTCCACGTAGCGGCGGACAGGCTCCTCCCCGCGAACGGGGTGTATGCCACCATGTCGAGGACCGCCCTGGGCAAGTTTCCGTCGGTGACGAACGTCGGGTTCAGGCCCACCTTCCCCGTGTCTTCCATTTCGGTCGAGACACACATCCTGGGGTTTTCGGGGGACATATACGGCACGCGCATGGGCGTGGCCTTCTTGAGGAGACTTCGCGGCGAACGCTTGTTCCGCAATGGCATTGAAATGGCGGAGCAGATTCGGAGGGACGCCGCCCTCGCCCTGGAGATCTCCGCCGGGGAGGCGGAAGAGGCGCCGATGCCTGGAGCGCGACTCACCGGAGGTGAACCGGGTTGAGGGTGTACGACATCATAATGAGGAAGAGGGACGGCCTCGAACTCGACGGGGATGAGATCTCGTTCCTCGTCGACGGGTTCGTTGCAGGAGAGATCCCGGACTATCAGATGGCGGCATTCCTCATGGCGGTGTATTTCCGGGGAATGACGGCGCGCGAGACGGGGGACCTGACCATGTCGATGGCCGGGTCCGGAGATATTGTGGACCTCTCTTGCCTTCCCGGCAGGAAGGTGGACAAGCACAGCACGGGCGGGGTTGGCGACAAGACCAGCCTGGTGCTCGGGCCGATGGTTGCGAGCGCGGGGATCCCAGTGCCGAAAATGTCTGGGCGCGGCCTCGGCCACACCGGCGGGACCCTCGACAAGCTCGAGTCCATCCCGGGGTTTCGCGTCTCGCTCTCGATGGACGAGTTCCTGTCGGCCGTCAGGGGCGTCGGTATAGCGATAGTGGGGCAGACGGGCAGGCTCGCGCCGGCCGACGGCAAGATGTACGCGCTCCGCGACGTGACTGCGACTGTGGATAGTATCCCGCTGATAGCATCGAGCATTATGTCGAAGAAGATCGCGGGGGGCGCCGAAGCGATCGTGCTGGACGTGAAGTTCGGGAGCGGGGCCTTCATGAAGGGCTACGAAGACGCCGTCGGGCTCGCGACGGCGATGGTTTCGATAGGCGGGTCGGTCGGAAGGGAGACCGTCGCCGTGATTTCGTGTATGGAGCAGCCCCTGGGATTTGCCGTCGGGAACGCGCTCGAGGTGGCCGAGGCAGTGGAAACCCTTTCCGGACGGGGGCCGCTGGACTTGACGGAACTATGCCTCACCCTCGGATCATACATGCTCGTCCTGGGCGGAAAGGCGCCGGACCCCGCTTCCGCCCGTGCGGTCCTCGAAGGGCTGCTGGCGTCCGGAAAGTGCCTGGAGAAATTCATTCAAATGGTGGGGGCGCAGGGCGGGGATACGTCCGTCGGGCGCGATCCGTCCTTCCTCCCCAGAGCGGCCGTCGTTGCTCCGGTGAGGGCCGATTGCCCTGGATATGTCCTGAGGGCGGACGCGCTCCAGATCGGCAGGGCGGCGATGTCCCTCGGGGCGGGGCGCTTGACGAAGGAATCGCCTGTCGACCGTTCCGTGGGGATCGTCCTCGAAAAGAAGGTGGGCGACAGGGCGGAAGATGGGGAAGTGCTGGCCTGGTGTCACGCTCCCGATGATGCCAGCGGGGAGGCGGCCGTGGACATGGTGAAACGGGCGTACGCCATGTCGCCCGACCCGCCGTTGAGCCACCGCATCGTGAGGGCGATCGTGACCGGGCGGGGGGTGGAGGCGCTATGATGGAACAGGGTGGCGCGCCCACGTGGCGCAGGACCGACGGAGGTCCGGAGTTGACCGTCGCCGATAGGCGGCTGCTTGGAGAGGCGCTTAGTGCCGGGGAGCGGGCGTACGCCCCGTATTCGAAGTACAGGGTCGGAGCGGCCGTCCTATGCGATGACGGATCGATCCACACGGGGTGTAACGTCGAGAACGCGTCTTACGGCCTGTCCATCTGCGCGGAAAGGGCCGCCGTGTTCAACGCCGTCTCCGCGGGGCGGAAGGGCATCGTCGCCGTCGCCGTCGTCGCGGAGGGACCGGGTCCGGCGTCGCCGTGCGGCGCGTGCCGCCAGGTGATAGCGGAGTTCGCCCCGGATGTCCCCGTGTTGATGGGGAACACCGGGGGCATGGTCGAGGTCGCGACCATGTCCTCACTATTACCGATGGGATTCAGCCTCAAGCGGGTGTGAAGATGCGCCCTCTGCTTGGGGTATTCTCATTTTCTCCGTCGAAGAGGGAACGAATTGACCGAGACATGGCTAAATTGTAATATAGGCATAGAGCGTAATCAGATATTGGCGTAATCAGGGAGTATTGGGTGGCATCGATCATTAATCATCAATCATCGGAGACTGAAAGGGCGGGGAATGGATTGAGCGAACTTCATGAGGCTCAGGCGGCTATTTTCAAGGCATTGGGCCATCCAACTCGCGTCGAGATTGTCGACATGCTCGGAACTGAGGGGGGCATGTGTGTCTCCGAGATCGTAGACAGGATGCACTTCGATCAGTCGACTGTCTCAAAACACCTTGCACTGTTGAAGGTTGTTGGGATAGTCAGGTGCTTCAAAGAAGGCCTGAACGTGACATACGAAATCAACATGAAATGCGTTTCGCAGTTCTTGCGATGCGTCGAGACTGTCGTCAATGGCCAA
This sequence comes from Bacillota bacterium, assembly GCA_018434225.1. Classification (GTDB taxonomy): domain Bacteria; phylum Bacillota; class Sulfobacillia; order JABLXB01; family JABLXB01; genus SM1-B181. Next base: position 9,621 of record JAHDPS010000260.1, on the reverse strand, counting down.
GGAGCCGATAAATGCGGGGGCATGTGTTCGGCAACGGAGGGGAGAGGTTAATGTTCGCGAAGGGGATAGGAGGTCCGTAGAGGTGGCTGGAGCAGGGCTTCAATTCAGAGTCCCAAGAGAGAAGATACCGTGGAACCCAACCGTAGATCCCGAAAAGTGCACGGGGTGCAAAACGTGCTTCTCCTTCTGCCCTCATAAGACCTATACATGGAATGAGGCGACATGCAAGCCGGTCGTTTCGTATCCGACGAACTGCGTTCCAGGTTGCAGCAATTGCGCGGCGAAGTGCCCCCAGGGGGCAATCTCGTTCCCGCCCCTGGCAATCTTGAAACAGTACATGTGAGCCTCTATGGGCGGAGGTGGCCGTCGGAGCCTACTATGCCGGCAAAGGAGTGTGAAAGATGAGGATGCTTGCCGAGTTCTTCCCCGAGTTTGCGCAGAAGCTTGACGAGATCGATGCGCTGTACGAGGGGAAGAGAATGATCGACGAGAAGACGTACCAGTTCATCTGTTTTGCAGTATCAATAAAGGCCAGATCCAGGCCCTGCGTGCTGAAGCACTTCAAAGGAGCGCTCGATGCGGGCGCGTCCGTTCAGGAACTCGCATATATTCTCGCACTCGTGATGCGCGAAGCGGCAGGAGCGGACGACTGCTGGACGCACGACGTGATCGACGACTGGAGAGACGTCGTGTTGGGAAGCGTAGATTGCGGATGCAAAAAGTGATTCCGCATGGATTCGGGGCGCAGCCTGCGACAGCAGCCATACGACATCTTCTGACAGCATTTGCAATCCATCAACCGTCCCTTCAGTTACATTCCGTGTATTAGGCGGTTGACAGGGATTAAGACATCTAGGATAATAGCGACAAACGATATAAGCGCAAAGGCTGAGAACGGGTCCAGGGGAAAGTACCGGCGCACAGAGAGCGGGAGAGCGATGAGATAACCGCCGCCAGGATTTCTCTATCCCACCCGTGAGCCGCTGGTGAGGAGCCACGCCGGGCGCCCCGTCCGTTACCAGAGGGGGAGTTTGCCGTCGCGAACTCGTTGAGAGGGACCGTAAGGTCCAACTAAGGTGGTACCGCGAAGAAACCCTTCGTCCTTTACATTGGCGAGGGGTTTTGTTTTCGACTGGGGGTTCAGTTTTCAGGAGGGATCAGGATGGCGGAAATGATCGGATTCGTGGGGGCGGGGAACATGGGCTCAGCGATGGTCAAGGCGCTGGTGGACAGCGGGAGGGTGAAGGGTCCGCAGATCATGGTCGTCAATAGGGAGAACTCCGAGCGAATCAGGGCGCTTGAAATCGAGTGCGGGGTGGTCCCCGCGAGGGACATCTCGGACCTGGCCGCGCGCTGTTCCGTCGTGATTCTGGCTGTGAAGCCGGACCAGGTGACTGGGGTGTTGGAATCGCTGAAGGGAAGGGCGCGCCCGGGCTCACTGGTTATTTCGATAGCGGCGGGCATTACTCTTGCGGATCTGCAGGTTGCCCTGGGGCCGGAGGTTGCGGTGGTCCGAGCAATGCCGAACACCCCCGCGAGGGTCGGAGAGGGCGCTACGGCGCTCGCAGGGGGAGAGTGGGTGGACGCGTCCGCCAGGGAGAGCGCAGAATTGGTCCTCGGGGTCACCGGTAAATTGTACTGGGTGGATGAGGAATGCCTTGACATAATAACAGCGCTGTCGGGGAGCGGCCCCGCCTACTTTTACAGGATGGCTGATGAAATGGCTGAGGCGGCGTGCAGGATGGGGCTCGATCGCATTCTGGCGGGTGATCTGGCGCGGCAGACGCTGATCGGCGCGGGGCGCTTGCTAAAGGAAAGCGGCGCTGGCGTGGGCGAGCTCGTGCGGCAGGTGGCGTCGCCCAGGGGGACCACCTCCGCCGCTCTCGGGGTCCTTGAGGCCGGGAGGCTCGGGCAGATGGTGGAAGAGGCCATGGCGAAGGCCACGCTTAGGTCCCACCAGTTGTCTGGCCTGGTAGGCAGGCACGCCCTCACCAGGGCAAGGCGGATCGTCGTCAAGGTGGGTTCCTCGGTCATCTCCGGCGAAGATGGGGTGCTCAGCGAGCCCATACTTGCCGGTCTGGTACACCAGGTGGCCGAGTTGGCCTCGGGTGGCCGCGAGATAATAATCGTCTCTTCGGGGGCAATGGCTGCGGGACGCGGCAAGTTGGGGGCCAGCCTCCGTGGCTCGATGACGGAGAAGCAGGCCCTGGCCGCTGTGGGACAGGGCATTCTAATGCGGGCGTACGAGACGGCGTTCGAGGAGTATGGGCTAACGGTCGCACAGATCCTGCTTACGGGGGAGGACTTCTCCAATCCGAGGAGGTCTACTCTATGTAGGAATACCATGTCCGCGCTCCTTGCGCGTGGCGTCGTACCGGTGATCAACGAGAACGATACGGTGGCCGTCGACGAGATCAGGTTGGGGGACAACGACACGCTTTCGGCGCGGGTAGCGGTGATCGCGTCGGCGGATTTGCTGATACTGATGACGGATACGGACGGTTTATACACAGGCGATCCAAAGACCCAGCCCGGAGCGGAACTTATCACGATGGTTGGAAGCGTCACGCCGTCAGTGCTGGAGATGGCCGGCGGAACTGCGGGTCGGAATAGCGCGGGCGGAATGACCACGAAGCTGTGGGCCGCGAACCTCGCGGCGGAACACGGGATTCCGACGGTAATCGCTGACGGCAGGCAGGAGAACGTCCTCATATCGATCGTGCGGGGCGCGGAGATAGGCACGCTCATATCCGCAGGGCATACAGGGGAGAAGGCCTGCGACAGTTGGGGATCGAGGGAGGTGCCCTCCGCGTGACGCTCGAGAGAAAGGCGTCTCTCGCGAGGGAGGCTTCGGGCGTCCTTGCATCGCTTACGCCGGATGAACGGGCGACGGCTGTGGCTATGATGTCGGAGCGGCTGATGGGGAAGGCGGAACGGATCCTGCGGGCCAACCGCCTGGACGTGGAAGACGCAAGCCGCACCACCGAGCGCGCGGGGGGCGCGGCCGGCGATCCCACCCGCGACCCGATCCTCAAGAGATTGGCTCTGTCCGCGGACAGGGTTTCGGCCATGGCGGCGGCGCTGAGGGAGATCGCGGATCTTCCCGATGTCACCGGCGAGGTGATCGACACGTTCCGCCGTCCGAACGGGCTGGTGATTCGAAAGGTCAGGGTCCCGTTCGGAGTGGTGGGCGTCATATACGAATCTCGACCCAACGTCACGTCGGATGCCGCGGGGTTATGCGTGAAATCGGGGAACTCGGTGATACTTCGCGGCGGTAGAGAGGCGTCGAGGACCAACCTGGCGATCGTGGACGCCCTGCGACAAGGGTTGCAAAGGGCCGGGGTGACCCCCGAGTGCATTCAGTTTGTGAACGATCCCGGTAGGTCCGAAGCGGCCAGGATGATGACTATGAGGGGCGTCATAGACCTGCTGATCCCTAGGGGCGGGGCGGCGCTGATACGCGCCGTCGTTGATAACGCGACTGTGCCCGTGATCGAGACGGGTATGGGCAATTGTCACGTGTACGTCGATAAGGCTGCCGACCTTGGCATGGCGGAGTCCATAGCGGTGAACGCCAAGTGCGGAAACCACGCAGTGTGCAACGCCGCCGAAAAGATGCTCGTGCACAAAGACATCGCCGCCACCTTCTTGCCGGGGGCGGTCAATAGACTCAGGCGCATGGGGGTGGAGGTCAGGGGCTGCTCGGAGGTCAGGCGGATAGTGCCTCGGGTGACACCGGCGACCGCCGAGGACTGGGAGAAGGAGTACCTCGATCTGATCATCGCCGTCAAAGTGGTGGAAGGCGTCGACGAGGCGGTCTCGCACATCAACCGGTTCGGGACCGGGCATTCGGAGGCCATAGTCACAGGGGACGCGGCGGCCGCGAAGGCGTTCACCGGGGCGGTCGACGCCGCTGTGGTGTACGTGAACGCAAGTACGCGATTTACGGACGGGGGCGAATTCGGGTTAGGCGCCGAGATGGGGATATCGACGCAGAAGACCCACGCCAGAGGGCCGCTCGGCATGAGGGAGATGACAACCTACAAATACGTCGTCGAGGGATCGGGACAGACCAGATGACCCCTCGTCGCTGTCCGAGATCCTGACCCGTGCTGCAGCGCACGGGTTTGGCCGAGAAGCGTGCTGTGGCGCACGGATCTGTCGACAATATGCTGCTTCTGCACACGGGTGGCTCGATGTGTTGTCAGACCGATTACAGGGTGACAATATCACAGTCCGATGACAACACGGGCGCTCGCAATTTACAACGCAAAATGGTTATGCTAGAATGGGTTGGAATTCCGCAATGAACCACGCTCTAGGATTGCCGAGTACTCCGCCGGCATTCTTGGTGGGTGGGGATGGCATAATAGAGGAGGTAGTGAGGTGTCGCTTGACGTTGAACGGAAGAAAGGCATAATCGAGCAGTATAAGAGGCACGAGAAGGATACCGGATCACCAGAGGTGCAGGTAGCAATATTGACGGAACGTATCAACTACCTGACGGAGCATCTGAAAGAGCACAAGAAGGACCACCATAGCAGGCGGGGTCTACTGAAAATGGTCGGGCAGAGACGGGCATTATTGAATTACCTAAAGGACAGCGATGTCGAACGGTACCGGGCCATTCTCGACAGGCTTGGGCTTAGAAGATAAGGAGCGGGGTAACCGCTCCTTCTATGTACGCTCCTTTTATGTATCCTTTTATGTAATTGAGGGAACCGCGTTATTGATGGAACCGCGTAATAGCCGGTATCCGTTCAATGTGAACATCGGGGCCGTATGGATGGTATCCTCGCGCCCCTCAAGGAGGTATTGTGTAAAGTGCAGGTCGATCAACAATCTGGAGAACGTCCGGTGAACGGGGCGGTGGAAGGTTTCCGCGTGTTCGAAACGGCTCTGGCCGGGCGGCCGTTGTGGATAGAGACGGGCAAGATGGCGCAGCAGGCCAACGGGTCGTGCCTGGTTCGCTACGGGGACACGGTGGTGCTCGTCGCAGCCACCGCTTCCGCGAGTCCCAGGGAGGGAGTGGACTTCTTCCCGCTGACAGTGGACGTAGAGGAGCGGTTGTACGCGGTCGGTCGAATACCCGGGAGTTGGGGGCGCAGGGAAGGAAGGCCGCCGGAGAAGGCCATCCTGATGGCGAGATTGACTGACCGCCCAATTAGACCGCTGTTTCCCGATGGGTTCCGCAACGACGTTCAGGTGGTCATCACGATCCTCTCAGTAGATCACGACAGTTCCCCCGAGGTAGCTGGAATGATAGGGGCCTCGGTGGCACTGACAATATCCGACATTCCGTTCGACGGGCCTGTGGGGGCGGTGGAGGTCGGCCTCGTGGATGGGCAGATCGTCATCAACCCATCCAGCGAGCAGTGTTCCAAGAGCGAGCTCAGCCTCATCGTCGCCGGCACGAAGGATGCGGTTCTCATGGTTGAGGCCGGAGCGAAGGAGGTCCCGGAGAACACGCTGATCGAGGCGATCGCGGCCGGGCACCGCGCAATCCAGGAGATCGTTTCGTTCCAGGAAGGTATAAAGGAAGCGATTGGAAAGCCGAAAATTGAGGTCCCGCTATTCGTGCCCGACCCGGAAGTCGAGCGGCAGATCGAGGAACAGGCGGCGGGTCCTCTGCGAGAGGCCATCATGAATCCGGACAAGCTCGAGCGTGAGGCCGCTATCGAACGCGTTCAATCCGAGACCAGGGCGCGGTTCGAGGAGACCTTCCCCGAGAAGGGGCAGGATATCGACGCTGTCTTGCGCAAGTTGTTGAAACGGGAAGTCCGTAAGATGATCTGTGATAAGTCAGTTAGGCCCGATGGGAGAGCGCCGGATGAGATCAGGCGGATCTCCTGCGAGGTAGCGATGCTCCCCAGGACACACGGCTCGGGCCTGTTCACGAGGGGTCAGACGCAGGTGCTCAGCGTGGCGACGCTCGGCGCCGTATCCGATATCCAGGAACTCGACACCATCTACGAGGAGGAGTTCAAGAGATATATTCACCACTACAATTTCCCTCCTTACAGCGTTGGCGAAACGCGCCCGCTCAGAGGACCCGGTAGACGCGAGATCGGGCATGGCGCGCTTGCGGAGCGGGCGCTCATCCCGGTGCTGCCCGCGGAGACCGAATTCCCGTACACACTCAGGGTGGTTTCGGAGGTGGTTTCCTCCAACGGCTCCACCTCCATGGCCTCTGTCTGCGGGAGCACCCTGGCCCTGATGGATGCCGGCGTACCCATAAAGGCGCCGGTGGCGGGGATTGCGATGGGCCTCGTCAAGGAGGGCGAGAAGGTGGTCGTGCTGACCGACATCCAGGGTATGGAGGATGCCCTCGGTGACATGGACTTCAAGGTCGCGGGCACAAAGAAGGGCGTTACCGCGCTCCAGATGGACATCAAGGTGTCCGGCGTGGACCGATCGATTCTCGAGATGGCTCTGAGCAGGGCTCGCGAGGCCCGTCTGAGCATCATGGACAAGATGCTGGAGGCGATACCGGCGCCGCGCCCCGAACTCTCGCCGTATGCGCCCAGGATCGTCGTCATAGAGATCGACCCCGACAAAATCAGGGACGTCATCGGCCCCGGCGGGAAGGTCATCAATAAGATCATCGCGGAGACGAACGCAAAAATAGACATCGAGCAGGACGGCAAGGTCTACATCGCCTCCACGGATTCGGCCGGAGGCGAAAAGGCCGTCAAGATGATCCAGGCCCTTACCCGCGACGTCGAAGTTGGAGTAGAGTATCTGGGCAAGGTATCGAGGATCACGAATTTCGGGGCGTTCATCGAGATCCTTCCCGGGAAGGAAGGGCTAGTCAGGTTGTCGGAGATATCCGACGAGAGAATCAAGCGCGTGGAGGATGTCCTGAACGTCGGAGATGAAGTTCTGGTCAAGGTAGTCGAGATCGACCGGCTCGGCAGGATCAATCTATCCAGGAGGGCCCTGCTGCCCGGTCACGAGGAACGAGAGGATACTCGGAACGGGGACAGGGGCGACCAGAGACGCGGAGATGGACGCGGCGGACGCGACCGCAGGTGGAACCAGGGAGGGAGGCCGCCCAGGGGTGACAGGAGCGAGAGGGGCTGATACCGATGAGAATCGGCGCCCACCTGTCGATCTCGCGCGGATTCTCCGCAATGGCCGCCGCTGCGGCCGGTCTTGAGTGCGAGGTAGTGCAGGTCTTCTCGAGGAGCCCCAGGGGAGGGAAGGCGAAACCCCTCGCTCAGCAAGATGTCGATATGATGAAAGCGACGCTCCAGGAGGCCGATATTCGGCCTCTCGTAGTTCACTTGCCGTATTTCGTGAACCTCGCCTCCGACGACCCGCAGGTGTATTCGTACAGTTGCGAGGTCCTATCGGAGGACCTCCAGAGGGCAAACGCCCTCGAGGCCGGGTTTCTCGTCACGCATCCGGGCCACAGGCCGCCGGACGGAGGAGCCGGCCTCGAGCGCATAGCGGCGGCGGTTCGAAGCGCTTGCGAGCGAAACGAGGGGGAAACGAGGGTCCTGATCGAGAACACGTCCGGGCAAGGCAGGGAGATGGGTGAACGGCTCGAGGAGGTCGCTCGGATAATGGATCTCACCGGGCCGAAGAGCAGAACCGGTGTATGCGTCGATACGTGCCACGCGTTTGCTGCGGGATACGACCTTCGGACGGCGGAGGCTGTCGACGATTTTGTTGGTGAAATCGAGCGGACTCTGGGGATGGAGAGACTGTTATTCATGCACCTCAACGACTCCGTGAAGGGCCTGGGAAGCAAGCGCGATAGGCACGAGCACATAGGCCGGGGCATGATCGGCCTCGGTGGATTCCGCGAAATACTCAATCATCCTCGTTTACATCATCTGGCCGCGGTTATCGAGACCCCCGTGGACGATGCCGAATCGAACGCTCGGAATCTCGAAACCCTTCGTGGTCTGTTCGGATGACGGCCGGCTTGCCGGCACCGCGATGAACGGAAATGGAACGTGATGTGCATGTGTCAGAAGATTGTATTGCCTAATGGGCTCAAAGTGATCGTCGAGGAAGTGCCCGACGCAAGATCCGTTTCAGTCGGGGTCTGGGTAGGCGTCGGCTCGCGGCATGAGACCCCCGAAGTGCAAGGGATATCTCATTTGATCGAGCACATGCTTTTCAAGGGCACGGGGCGAAGGTCCCCGAGGGACATCGCGGCCGCCATTGAAGGTCGAGGCGGCCAACTGAACGCCTTCACGGGCAAGGAATGCACCTGCGTTTACGCGAAAGTCCTCGACGAGGACTCGAGTGTGGCGCTTGATATCCTGTCGGACATGATCGTTGACCCAAGACTGGATCCCGGCGATATCGAGAGGGAGAAGGGCGTTGTGGCGGAGGAAATCAACCTGATGGAGGACACCCCCGACGACCTGATCCACGAACTGGCGGTCAGGGCGGTGTGGCCCGACCATCCTCTGGGAAGGGATATCCTGGGGACTTGTGAGAGCCTTAGAGCGTTGTCCCGGGACAAGGTGGCGGACTACTTCAGGGAGCATTACACGAGTGACAACATCGCCGTTGTTGCCGCAGGGCATTGTTTTGCCGACGAGGTCATCGAGGGGGTTGCGCGCCGGTTCTCCGGGCTCGCACGAGGCCGGCCGGCGACCGTCTGCGGCGAGCCGGTGATGCACCCGGGGCGCGTGATCGACAGGAGAGACACAGAGCAGGCCCATATCTGCGTCGTGGCGGCGGGCGCCGCCGCGGGTTCGAGCGAGTCGTATCCGCTATGTCTTTTGACGACGGTCCTGGGCGGCGGCTCGACCTCCAGGCTGTTCCAGAGTATAAGGGAGGAACAGGGCCTTGCCTATTCGGTGTATACATACGAATCCTCGTTCACTGATTGTGGGCTGCTGACGACTTACGCCGGCACGAGCCCGGGCAATGCCCGGAGGGTGATCGATGCCGTACTGGGCGAGTTTTCCTCCGTAGTGGAGGATGGCATTTCGGCGGACGAATTGTCGGCGGCTAAGATGGAGGTGCGGGGGAGCCTTATCCTGAGCCTCGAAAGCATCTCGTCAAGAATGATCAGGCTGGGGAAATCCGAGATGACGATGGGAAGGCCCATTGGCGCAGAAGAATCGCTGAACAGGGTCTCTGCGGTCACACTGGACGAGGTGATGGCCGCGGCGGGTCGCTCGCTGGAGCGCGACCGCCTTGCGATGGCCGTCATTTCCCCCGACGGACCGGACGCCGTGAAGGGAGACGCTTTGAATGGACCGGACAATTGACAAGCTCGAGGAGATATTCAGGCTGCAGGAGGCGTTCGATACTGAACTGGCGCGCCGGCGGGGCCTTGAGTTTGGCTTCGAGGAGTGGATTCAGAGAGAAACGCTGGCGATATTGTCGGAGCTCGGCGAGCTCCTCGACGAGGTCAACTTCAAATGGTGGAAGGACCCCAAGCCGATCGATCGCGCGAGGGTCACCGAGGAGCTCGTCGACATTCTGCACTTCTTCGTTAGCGCCTGTATAAAGGCGGGACTCGACGCGGATACGCTATACCGGGCCTATACCGGCAAGAACAGAGAGAACTTCCGCAGGCAGGATGGGCAGTCGGATAGGCCGGGATATCGGGCGCCGGATTGACTGATGGGTTGAGGCCCGCCGTCC